>SBHJ01000329.1 GCA_006226465.1 Alphaproteobacteria bacterium
GTGGCGCCGCAATTGCGCGAGGAATTGCTTGCCGATGCCGATGGCTTGGAACAGGGCGGTGCAACCGACGAAGCGGACGCCTTGCGCGCAGCGGCCAACCAGCAGGGTACGCTGCCGGGCAGCGCGACCCGCACCTGGACCGCCAATGCGGGTTTTGCCTTCTTCGCTGGCGAGAGCAATCTGGGGGCGGCAATCGGATGGTATGATACCAGCTATGGCGTTCCCGTGCGCCCCGGCGGTGAGGAAGAAAGCGTCTCGATCGGGCTGCGCCAGTTCCGCGCCGACCTGCGTGGTGAGCTGGCGCTGGGGAGCGGTTTCTTCGAGAAATTCACCACCCGCATCGGCTATAGCGATTACACCCATACCGAATTCGAAGGGACTGAACCCGGTACAATCTTCGATGTGCAGGGCGTGGAAGCTCGCGCCGAGCTGGTGCAGAAGCCGACCGGCGCCTGGCGCGGATCGATCGGCGGGCAATACTATTTCCGCGACTTCCTGGCCCAGGGTGATGAGGCTTATGTCGCGCCAAACATGACCGAGCAGTTCGCGCTATTTGCCCTGCAGGAATTCGGAGAAGGGCCGGTCGAGCTGGAAGCTGCCGCGAGATTCGAATCAAACAAGGTCGATTCGCAGCCGCTCGGCTTGTCGCGGTCTTTCGACACTCTGTCCGGTGCCTTGGGGCTTGCCTATGAAACCGGTGGTCTGCGCATGGGTGTGAACCTGTCCCGCGCGGAGCGCGCGCCCAGCGCAGAAGAGCTTTACTCGAACGGTCCGCATATCGCGACGCAGGCTTTCGAGATTGGCGATCCCGATCTCAAGAGCGAAAGTGCGATCGGCCTGGAAGGCTTCGCTCGCGGGCGGCTAGGGAAGGCGCAACTGAGCCTTGCCGTCTATCACAGCTGGTTCAGCGATTACGTCTACCAGGCCGAAACCGGCGAATTCGAAGATGGCCTGCCCGTGTTCCGCAATCTGCAAGGCGACGCCAACTATTTCGGGGTCGAGGGCGAGATATCCTATCCGTTGTACGAGGGTGACAGCATTGCGGTGACCGGCGATCTGCGCGGCGACTATATTCGCGCCACGCTCGATGATGGCTCACCGATCCCGCGCATCCCGCCAATGAGCCTCGCAGGCGCGCTGGAGTTGCAGACCGACCCGGTCGATGTGCGGGCAGAGCTGCAATGGAGCGCGGCGCAGAACCGGGTTGCGGCGTTCGAGACGACGACCGACGGCTTCACGCTGGTCAACCTTTCGGCCAGCTGGCGCCCGATTCCCGGCGACAAATCAGTCACTCTGATGCTGGGGGCGGACAACCTGTTCGACGTGACCGGTCGCCGTCACGCCAGCTTCACAAAGGATTTCGTGCCCCAGGCGGGACGCAATGTGAAGGCGAGCCTGCGCTTCAGCTTCTAGATGTTACGCTGGATCAGCAGAGGCACTACGCTCGTAAACCAGCAGCAGCCCACCGATGATGGCGAGATTCTTGAGCGCCATGGTAAGCTGCATCTGGTCGCCCAGTTGGTTGTGGAACAGCACGGTCGCCAGCGCGGTGAAGCCAGCCAATGCGAGCGAGACGTACTTGAGGTATCGACCCGAAGCCAGCAACACGCCTGCGCCCAGCTCGAAAATGCCAGTCGGCAAAGCCAGCATCCCGGGCAGCGGTGAGGCGCTCTCGATAAACTGCGCCGTCCCCGCCGGGTCCATGATTTTGCCGACTCCCGCAAGGATAAACAGCAGCGACAGCAGGATCCGCGCAACCAACGGTATTGAATTCGCCATAGTTTCCCTCCCGAAGTGGAAGGGCAATCCTAGCAGATCAGGATTCGACCGCGAAGTGGATATCGGCATGTTCCTCGAGCCGCCTTACCAGATCCTCGCCGAGGAAATATCCCGGAGTTCCCACCCCACCCGGCTTTGAGCAATTTAGCAAGGCGATGCCGGTTTCTGCGATCATCCGGCTGGTCGAGCCATAGCCGGGGTCATACTTGCCTTTGACGCCAAGCCTGACCTGTGCGCCATCAGGCATGTCGCCGATGAATAGCACGTCGTAGAAACCGTTCTCGCGTTCTTCCGCGCTTGGCCCCTCGCCGGGAGCAGGCGGTTTGGCACCGAACGGGTTCTTGAGCATTTCGACTACGGCATGAGCTGCCGCCTTGCCCGCTTCCCCCGGACTGGTCAGCATCATTTCGTCATACTTGAAATCCGCACCATAGGGATGGCCGGCCAGGAAATTGGTGCGATGGACGTTCTTGGTGTTGATCGTCGCCATGATGAAAGGCGCGGCCCATTTGTCCAAATCTTCTTCGTAATGCGGCACCATGCCACCGGGCTGATCGGGGCCCTCGAAACCGGGCGTCAGGCCGAACGGGCTCTGCAGGACTTTGATCAAACCGGGGTTCTTGGCCACCGACTTCATCGTGGCGGTCAGGCTGGCGGCGGTCCCGCCGGAGAAGGTGCCTTGCATCGCCCGCACCCGCCCGCGCACGCGCGGCGCGGGGCTGCCGAATTTTTCCTGCGCGGTCTTCTGCAGCATCAGCACGCCCAGATCGAAGGGGATCGAATCGAACCCGCTTGAAAAGCAGATATGCGCGCCAGACGCCTTGGCCGCTTCGTGGTGCTCGTCGATCTTTTCGCGCATCCAGCCTGGCTCGCCGCACAGGTCAGTATAGTCGGTGCCGGTCTTGACGCAGGCGGCGACCAGGGCGTCGCCATAGAGCTGGTACGGGCCGACAGTGGTGACGACGACGCGCGCCCGGCTGCACATCGCCTCAAGGCTGGCGGGATCGTCCGAATTGGCGGTGATCAGCACTGTGTCAGCCGGTGCGCCGATTTCGTCGCGCACCTCCTGCAGCTTGCTGAGGCTGCGACCGGCCATGGCCCATTTCGGACCATCGTCGCGTGATCCGTAATGCTGGTCCAGATACTCGGCGACCAGCCTGCCGGTATAGCCGGTGGCTCCATAGACGATAATGTCGAATTCGCGGTCGGACATGGCTCTCTCCTTCGCAGCGAATGTTGCGCCTGCGGGGCGCCAGAGTCAAAGCCGTTACGGCAGGGCGACTTGCGATCTCAGAACTGGAACTGACGGCTGGCAAGATCGTACATGATCTCTTCCGAACCGCCGCCGATCGCCATGACCCGCACTTCGCGATAGATGCGTTCGACCCGCGCGCCGCGCACAAAGCTCGCACCGCCCAGGATCTGGCATGCCTCGCGCGCGCAATATTCAAGGGTTTGCGTGGCCTGCACCTTGAGCAGGGCAAAATCGCCCGGAAAGGCGCATTGGCTCTTCACCGTCCATGCGGCGTGGTCGATCATCGCCTGTGTCGCGTGGATCATCTGCAACATGCGGGCGAGTTTGTGCCGGATCGCCTGCCGGGTCACCAATGGGCGGCCGAACGTCTCGCGCTGCCTCGCCCAGTCGAGCGCATCTTCATAGCACAACCTTGCATAGGCCGCGGCCTGCTGCGCCATGCCCAACCTCTCGCCGTTGAAATTGCGCATGATCCCACCGAAACCCTGATTTTCAGGGCCGATCAGGTTCTCGGCCGGAACCTCGACATCGTCGAAGTGGATGGTCGCCGTATCCGAAGCGAGCCAACCCATCTTGTCGAGCCTGGTGCGGCTCACGCCGGCACGCTCGGTTTCGACCAGCAGCAGCGAGACCCCGCCCATGCCCGCTTCGCCGGTACGCACTGCGAGCGTGATGTAGTCGGCGCGCATGCCCGATGTGATGAGCGTCTTGGCCCCGTTGACCACATACTGATCGCCGCGTCGTTCTGCACGGGTACGCAATTGCGCCACGTCCGATCCACCGCCGGGCTCGGTAATGCCGAGGCAGATGATCTTCTCGCCAGCCAGGACCTGCGGCGCGATCCGCTGTTTCAATTCCTCACTGCCCATGGCGAGAATCGGCGGAAGGCCGATCCCGTGGGTCATCAGCGAGGCAGGAATGCCGCCTGCACCGGGGCGGCACAATTCCTCGGACTGCACCAGCGAATGGAAGGTGTCGAAACCGCGCTGCTCCAGCGTGCCGCTGCCGCCATATTCCTCTGGATAGCCAAGCCCCAGTACGCCCGCCTGCGCCGCCTTGCGATGGAGCTCTCGCGGCAGTTCGCCCGCCGCCTCCCACTGATCGACATGCGGCATGATCTCGCG
>SBHJ01000111.1 GCA_006226465.1 Alphaproteobacteria bacterium
GGCGGCGCAGCATACCTTGTCAGCCGCGCAATCAAGGAAGCCAAGGTGGTTGCATTCGAGGACCTGGGGATGGAGGCGATCTACGAGTTCACCGTTCAGGATATGCCCGTGACCGTCGCCGTCGACAGCCAGGGGACCAATGTCCACACACTGGCTCCGGCGCAGTGGAAAGAGCGGATTTCAAAGGAAAAACTTCTTGGCTAGCGGCGAAATTGGCGCCCATCCTTCGATGAACATTCGATGAACGGCATATGAGCACCGACGACGGATTCGCGTCTGCGACCAGCCAAGCGTAATGGGCGGTACATATGGAATCACCTTCTAATCAGACTGTGCCGAGCGTCGCGTTTCGAACGGTGATCATTACGATTGCCTGTTTGTGGCTGACCTATTTCATACTTGCGACAGTACGGTGGGAAGTTCTGGCGATCGGATTTTCAAGCCAGATGTTCAAACTGCGGGTCATCTCCGTGCTGGCCGGTATTCCCGTGACGCTGGTGTTCTGGGCCCTTCTGCGCCTGTTCGATGCCAGGCCGCTTTGGGCCAAGGCCGTTGCAGCACTCATCCTTGCGCTGCCGATCTCTGTCCTGCTCGCGCAGATAAACACTTATATCTTTGCCGAGATGGACCCGATCATTGAAGAGTACGTTTACAAGAATCAGCCCGATTCGGCTGTTGGCCTGGATACGGAAGCGGCTCCCGGCCAGAAAGACGATTGGTCAGATCCGACCAAGAACGAAGGCGACCTGCTGGGCTGGGATGAGCAGTACTCGGGAATCAAACGCGAGAACGAGGGGCCGTTCGGGGCCTATGCGGCGCTTACCGAGCTTGCCTTCAGCCGCTACTTCATGATGCTGGCCTGGGCCTCGCTCTATTTTGCGCTCGTGGCGGTGTCGCATGTGCGCGTGGCCGAGCGGCGCGAGCAGGAATTTCGCAATGCCGCCAAGGCGGCGGAACTCAGGTCGCTGCGTTACCAGGTCAATCCGCACTTCCTGTTCAACACGCTCAATTCGCTGTCGGCCCTGGTCATGACCGGCAAGGCCGAACGGGCCGAGCGCATGATCCAGACGATCTCGCGCTTTTACAGGCACAGCCTGGCGGACGAGCCGACCTCCGATGTTCGGCTGGATGACGAATTCGATCTCCAGCGGCTCTATCTCGACATCGAAGCCGTCCGTTTTCCCGATCGGTTGCGCACAGATCTCGACCTTCCGCCCGAGCTCGCAGATGCTCGGGTGCCAGGCATGATCTTGCAACCCTTGATCGAAAACTCGGTCAAATATGCGGTTTCTCCGCTCAATCGCCCGGTCACGATTACCGTCAGCGCGCGCGAGGAGTTCGACCGGCTGGTAATCACGGTCAGCGACGATGGACCGGGGGCGCCCGAAGGCAATTCGCCTGGTTTCGGCATCGGGCTTGCCAATGTCCGTGATCGGCTGGAGGCGCGCTTCGGGCAGGATGTCGTATTGACTTCCGGTCCGGAGCCGGGTGGGTATAAGAGCGAGATTCGGATACCGCTAACCCGCAATGGCTGACGACGACAAAACAGAAAAACCGCTGCGAACGCTGATCGTTGACGACGAACCGCTTGCAGTCGAACGTTTGCAGGTGTTGTGCGCCGACATTGACCCGATCAATGTTGTCGGCACGGCCAGCGATGGTGCGGCAGCTTTGCGCCTTGTCGATGCGCTGTCGCCCGACCTGGTTTTGCTGGATATGACCATGCCCGAACTCGATGGTCTGGGCGTGGCCAAGGCGCTAGCTGAAAAGGCTTCGCCACCAGCCGTGATTTTTGTCACGGCGCATGAGGATTTCGCGGTCGAAGCCTTCGATCTCGAAGCGATCGATTATGTCTTGAAGCCGGTCGCGGCGGATCGGCTTCGGCGGGCAATCGACCGCGCGATTTCCCGTCGTGGTGAGACGCGTAGCAGTAGCAGCACATGGCTCGAGGAGCTGTGGGTCCCCCATCGTTCGGAACTGTTGCGGATCGCGGTAAGCGAAGTTAGCCGCATTGATGCGGAGCGAGACTATGTCCGGCTCCACATCGGCCAGAAAGACGAAGGCGGGCGCTCATATCTGCTGCTTCAGACTATTGCCGGCTTGGAACAAAAGCTCGACCCTTCCGAATTTATCCGGATCCATCGATCGACGATCTTGCGGCGCGACAATATCCGCGGTTTGCGCCACGATGGACTCGGGGTTTGGTCGGCAGAGCTTGGAGATGGCGAAGCCTTGCGAATCGGGAGGACCTATCTCCCCAAGGTCAAGGCAATGGCCGGGCGGTAGGGAAATTGGCTGAGGCGGGAGGCCGCAAACGGATATCAACCTTGCTCGTAAATAGCGGCCCGGACCATTGGGACTGGGTATTGGTCCGGGCCGCTCTTGCACAGAAGTGCAAGGAGGGTGTTGTCAGCCGCCCAGCCCGGCTTTCTCAATCTTGGCTGCGACCAGCGCCTTAACTGTGGCGCGCGCTTCCTTGACGCATTGCAAGCTTGCCTGGGAGCGCATCCGCGTGCCGGTGCGCACACTGTTCACTTCGCAAACCGTCTCGGCCGCGCGATCGATCCGTCGATCGAGTTCTTTTTGGTCATCCGCGCTCGAAAGATCGAGATCCTTGAATTTGACGATGATCTGCTGGGTGTCCGCTTCGCCAGCTATGGAAGGCGAAGTGATCAGGGCCATGCCAATGGCCGCAGCGACAAGGGGGGTCTTTAGCATTTTATCTCTCCATCGGCGGTATTCTCGTTGGGGGGCGAGATTTCCTCCGCATTCGGGAGGTAGGAAAAATCACGCGGTGTATCAGCACTGGCTCGACAACTACCGCGCTGGAATCGATCGGCGTTGGGGCTTTCGGACCGATGGTGTAAACTACCGGATGAACGACTATTCCCAATCGACCAATGTTCGCGCAATATTATGTCAATGGTTGTTCTCCTGGTCTTTATCCTCGGTGTCGCGAATTTCGCGCTGCACAAGGCGGTGCTCGAGAGCGGCCACCCATTTCTCAGCGGTCTGGGTCGATTGGCACCAATGTCGCCCGGCAGGTTTACGCTCGCGGTCGAGTTTGCGGTGCTGTTCGTTGCGTTGCTCGTGACAGCCTATGGCTGGACGGCAATTGCCTGGGCCTACCTGATATACACTTTGGCTAACGGATTGGCAGGCTGGCTGATCCTGACCGGCAAGGTGTGAACGGAACGGATGGTGCATCGAACAAAATTGCTTGCCATGAAGCTTCGTTCCCGCTTGGCATGTTCGAATGGCCACGCGCATATTCCACATGAGCGATCCCCACTTCGGCGCGGAGAACCGCGAGGCGTTGAACATCTTTGCCGACGCGGTGCGACATGAAGGTGCTGACGCGCTGCTCTGTACAGGTGACCTGACCCAGCGCGCCACCTACCCGCAATTTGAGGCGGCAGCCCGGTTCTTCGAGCAGTTCGATGTGCCGGTGGTAATCTGCGCCGGCAATCACGACATGCCCTACTACAATATGTGGGAACGTTTGGTCGATCCTTATCGCCGCTATCGCATGGTCCAGCGAGGGGTTGCCGATGCCTTTGCGTCCGATGATGTGGTGCTCGTGCCGCTGGTAAGCACAGTGCCGTTGCAACCGCGTTTCCCTTGGGTCGATGGCCTGGTTCGTCGCCAGGCACTGCAAAGCACCCTGGCGCAATTACGGTCTCTGGCGCAGGATCCGCGGCTCAAGCTCGTGTTCTGCCACCACCCGCTCTTGCCCGCGCAGGATGGCCAGAAGAATCCGACGATCGGTGGCGACGATGCATTTGCACAGCTGGCCAAGGCAGGTGCGCAGGCGGTCATTTCCGGCCATGTCCATATTCCATTTGACCAGCAACGCGAGCGGGGCGGGCGAAGCCTTAGAATGCTTGGGGCAGGTACGCTCTCCACCCGATTGCGAGGTGTGCCGCCGAGCTTCCAGATCCTTACTTGCGAGGCGGACGCCGGGATCGTGGCCGAACGACGAATAATCGCTCCCTGACCTCACTAATCGCGAGTTAACCATAATAATCAGGTCAACAGAAAGCACACTCTGCCAAGGTTCGCGGATTCCGAAGCGACGGAGAAGGAAAAGTGGAGTTCATCAAGGCCACCATACTTGGCAGCGTGCTGACGG
>SBHJ01000154.1 GCA_006226465.1 Alphaproteobacteria bacterium
ATGAGAGCCGAGGGCGCTAGCGTCCCGCTCCATCAAGCGCCTGCAATAAAGGCGCGAAGTTTTTGGTGAGGAAATCCCACATGATTCTTGATCGGGTAAAGCCGCTGGATGCAATATTGGCGGCCGCGGAGAAAAAGTCGCTTAAGCGTTCGCTGGGTTGGTTCCAGCTTACCTTGCTTGGTATCGGCTGTGTAATTGGAACCGGTATTTTCGTTCTAACTGCGGTCGGCGCCCAGAAGGCCGGACCCGGCTTGATGGTTGCCTTTGCGATCGCCGGGCTTGTCTGCATCGTTGCAGCGCTTTGCTATGCAGAAATCGCCGCCATGATCCCGGTGGCTGGTAGCGCCTACACATATAGCTATGCATCGATGGGTGAGTTCTTTGCCTGGACAGTCGGTTGGGCCTTGATCATGGAGTATGCGATCGCCGCTTCGGCTGTGTCGGTCGGTTGGTCTGGGTATTTTTCAGGAACGATTCTGGGAGGGTTGGGAATACATCTCCCTTCCTGGCTTAGTGCAGGCCCGCTTGCCTTTGGCGGGGCGGAAGGCGGTTTGATCAACCTTCCGGCCTTGTTGATTGCATTGCTGGTAACCTGGCTGCTTGTGATCGGGACCAGCGAAAGCGCCAAGGTCAATGCTGTGCTCGTTTTGATCAAGGTTACCGCTCTTACGGCGTTCGTCGCGCTGACACTGCTGAGCGCAGATTTCGATGTTGAGAAGTTCAATCCCTTCCTGCCGGCTGGTATTTTTGGTGGCTGGGGCACCGGTGTGGGAGCTGTGGGTGCAGCGGCAACCATGTTCTTTGCCTATGTCGGATTCGATGCGGTTTCGACGGCGGCCGAAGAAACCAAGGATCCGCAGCGAAATGTCCCGATCGGCTTGATCGGCTCGCTGCTGTTTTGCACCGTTTTCTACATTCTGGTCGCGGCTGGCGCGATCGGCACTTTGGGTGGTCAGCCGATTCTTGATGCGATGGGTTTTCCGCTTGAAGCCGGTTCTCAAGAGCTCGCTCGTCAGTGCGCGATGCCGCAATATTCGGAAGCTTTGGTCTGTTCCAATGAGCCGTTGGCTCACGTTCTCAAGGTCCTTGGCTTCTCCTGGATCGGGAACGCGGTAGGGCTGGCTGCTATCTTGGCCTTGCCATCAGTCATTCTGGTTCTGATCTTTGGTCAGACGAGGATCTTTTTCGTGATGAGCCGTGATGGCTTGCTGCCGGATAGACTCAGCACGGTGCATCCCAAGTATCGCACGCCGCATATCGTGACGATAATTACCGGCGTTGCGGTTGCGATTGCAGCGGCGTTTTTCCCGGTCGGCAGGCTGGCTGATATTTCCAATGCCGGAACGCTCTATGCGTTTTTGATGGTGGCGATTGCGGTGTTGGTATTGCGGGTGAAGGATCCTGAGCGGCAGCGTCATTTCCGGGTTCCATTGGTTTGGCTTGTTGCCCCGTTGACAGTGCTTGGTTGCATTCTCCTGTTCTTCAACTTGCCGAGCGCAGCAATGTTGTTCCTGCCAGGCTGGGGCATTTTGGGGCTGGTGGTCTACTTCGGTTATAGCCGTAGTCGAAGCCATCTTGGCCGTGGGATTGTCGAGGTTGTCGATGATGTTGCGGGTGAAGAGACGATGATGCCATTGCATCCCCCTGAATGATTTTTGATCTGCAATGTAGGGAGGGCCGTTCCGTAAGGAGCGGCCCTTTTCTCTTGTGCATCGATCGCTGCAAAGCCGCATTGCCAATCCAGCGAATATAGAACATAAAGGAAACATATGAGTCGTCCCGTGATGTTTCACCCCGCCTTTGCGAAAAGGCGTGACGGTGCCGTGATCGCCCGATTGCGCGCGGCGGAACGGCGCAATGTAGCCTGGCACGCGGGACTTGCCGCGCCCCTGCACAATGAGATCTTCGCTGCCGGCAGCGGTGCCAGCGGGGCAGGGCTGGCTCTGGCCCTGGCGCGCGATGCCTTGCAAGTGGCGCAGCATAGGGCGGGCCGCGAACCTGTGGCGGAACGGGAGGATCGGCGAATGCTGCTGTGGGTCCAGGATCGCGCCTCTATCCGGCTCACCGGGCGCCCCTGCTTTCACGGCCTGCCGCAAGACCTGCGCCATCGTTTAATCCATGTCGAAGCGCGCTCGCCCGAGGATGCGCTCTTTGCATTGGAAGAAGGGCTGCGCTGCCGGGACTTCGCCTTCGTGCTGGGCGAGATTGCCGGTAATCCCCGCGCGCTTTCCTTCACCGCTTCGCGCAGACTGAGCTTGACAGCAGAGAGGCACGGCGTGCCGCTGTGGTTGGTACGGATCGACGCGGCAGAGGATCTTTCCTCTGCTCGCATGCGATGGAAGGTTACGCCCGCTGCTTCGTTGCTCCCGCGCTGGAATGATGCTGCACCCGGTGCACCTTCGTGGCGTGCGGAACTGTTCCGTGCGCGTGGGCATCCCCCAGGAGAATGGATTTTGCGCGATGACGACGGAAAGCTCGTCGTCAGTGAACCGTTCGCAACCGCTCAAGCGAAGCCAGCGCCGGATCATGGCAATCTGGTTCGCGCGGTTGGCGGTCGATCGCTGGCGGCTATCTAGCGGATTGGTGCGGGGCGAGGGGGCCGATGCGCATCCACTCGCCCTGATTGCAGAGACCGCGCATGGTCCGCGTATCCAGGCGGCCAATGATCCCGGACATGCTGCAGGCGCAAGACCCGGCATGATGTTGGCCGATGCCCGTACGTTGTGCCCACAGCTCGCAGTCGCACCTGCCGACCCGGCGGGCGATCTCGCCTTTCTTGAGAAGCTGGCATTGTGGTCACGGCGCTGGGGACCATGGAGTGCGCTCGATCCTCCTGATGGACTGATCGTGGATGTGACTGCCGTAGCGCATCTGTTTGGCGGAGAGGCACGCCTGATTGCCTCTGCTGCAAGGGATATATCTGCGCGCGAATTCACTGCCAGAGTGGCGATTGCGCCCACCGCCGGGGCAGCCTGGGCACTTGCACATTTCGGGAAAGACGGGGCGATCCTCGCTGCGGAAGACGATACGGAGCGCACTTCATCCAGCCTTCCCGTTGCAGCGCTCCGACTTGATGAAGATACGCTCATCGTGTTGCGGCGGCTTGGCCTGAAGCGGATTGGTGATCTCTATGGCGTGGGGCGCGATGCGCTGAAGCGCCGGTTTCGTGGCTACAAGGCACCCGCCTCCAATCCGCTGCTGCGGCTCGACCAATTGCTTGGGCGAGTGCCAGAACCGCTGATCCCCATAGTCCCGCACGACTTCCCGTTGGTGCAGCGCCGCTTGATGGAGCCGATCCGTCACCGTGACCTGCTTGACCAGGTGATGGCCGATCTCGCTGTCGATATGGCGCGCGAACTGGAAGGCATGAAGCAAGGCGCACGGCGGCTCGAACTGGACCTGTGGCGGGTCGATGGCGAGGTGGTCCAGCGGCGGCTCGAATTCGCCGCGCCAACGCGCGATCCGGCGCATATCTGCCGTCTGTTTTCCGCACGGCTTGATGATATCGATTCCGGGTTCGGGATAGAGACCGTGCGCTTGCGGGCAAACTGGGTCGAACCACTGGCGATGGAGCAAGGGGATATTGAGGCAGCAGCAGGGCGGCATGGCATTTCGCTCAGCGCCTGTATCGATCGGCTAAGCATACGGTTGGGGCAGGGGGCGGTGCGACGGTTGGTCCCCTCTGCGAGCCATAGTCCCGAACGGGCGCAGTGTTGGGAGTCCTTGTCAGGCGCGTCCGGCGCGTCCGCTCCCAGCTGCGAGGCTGGAAAAGAACGCCCACTGAAGCTGCTCGACCGACCCGAACAGGTTGCGGTGCTCTATGCCACACCCGATGGTTATCCCAAGTCGTTCCGTTGGCGGGGCAAGGTGCACGAGGTTGTGCGGGTCGAAGGACCGGAGCGGATCGCGCCCGAATGGTGGCGCGCCAATTCCTTAACGCGCCTGCGGGACTACTACCGAATCGAGGATCAGGGGGGGCAGCAATATTGGCTTTACCGCAATGGCATCATCAATGATGGGCGTGGGGGGTTACCAGATTGGTTTTTAAGCGGTTTCTTTGGTTAATGCCAAAAACGATTAATCTTTTTGAAAGCCAAAAGCGTTGCCATTCGTTCACAGATTCCTGCCAA
>SBHJ01000126.1 GCA_006226465.1 Alphaproteobacteria bacterium
TTGTCGACGTAATCGTCCTGGCGTTGGTAAAGTCCGGACATGCGGATCGCGAAACGATCGCCCATCGGCACGTTGACCGCGGCTTCGGCGTTCACATTGTTAAAGCGGCCATAGGAAACGCGTGCATAGCCTTCGGCATTATCTTGCGGCTTCACCGAATCGAACTTGACGATACCGACCGGCGTGTTGCGGCCGAACAATGTGCCCTGCGGGCCACGCAGCACTTCGACCTGCTGCATGTCGAACACCGGGAAACCCTTCAGGATCGGGTTCTCGAGCACGACATCGTCATAGACCAGGCTGACCGGCTGCGATGCATTGAAGTCAAAATCGGTATTGCCCAGGCCGCGCAGATAAAAGCGCGGGAAAGTACGGCCAAAAGAGGATTCGACGATTAGGCTGGGAACGCGTGCGGAGAGTGCCCGGATGTCCTGGCCGCCGCTGCCCAGTGCCTGGAGCTGGTCCTGCGTAACCGCGGTAACCGAAATCGGGACTTCCTGCAGGTTTTCCTCGCGCCGCTGCGCAGTCACGATGATGACGCCGACGCCGGATTGTTCAGAAGCGGCTGCATCGTCCTGTGCTCTGGCTGGAGTTGCAGCAAGGCCGGTGCAAATCGCGGCAGTGGCCGCCGAAGCGAGGAAGCGCGAAAACTTGGTCATGTCATGCCTCTTGTTGGTATGTCGCCCGCGCCATCAAAGGGCGCGCGCGGCAGGATTGTTGCTGACTCTGTTGTAAATTGGAAACTGCCCCCCCTCGCTGCAATCTCGCGCAAGGTCAATCGTCGAGATGTGGAGGAGGCGTCATTCTGCCGCAGCGTTGCACTCTGGCAACGCCATGGAAACGGCCTTGCCCCGCACGCCCGCACCCCCTATCTGCGCGGCAATCCTCACTCACGCCAGATTCCCCGAAGGACACAAGACCCCGATGGCCGCGCAATACGCCTATGTCATGAAGAACATGACCAAGACTTTCCCCGGTGCCCAAAAACCGGTGCTGAGCAATATCAATCTGCAATTCTACCAAGGCGCCAAGATCGGTATCGTTGGCCCCAATGGTGCGGGTAAATCGACCCTGATCAAGATCATGGCCGGGATCGACAAGGATTTCACAGGCGAGGCCTGGCCAGGCGAGAACATCACGGTCGGTTATCTTGAGCAGGAGCCCGAGCTCGATCCGACCAAAACGGTGCTCGAAAACGTCAAGGATGGCGCGCGCGAAACCGCCGACATGGTCGAACGGTTCAACGCGATCGGCATGGAAATGGGCGAGGATGGCGCCGATTTCGATGCACTCGGTGCGGAAATGGCGGAGTTGCAGGACAAGATCGACGCGGTCGATGGTTGGACGCTCGACAACCAGCTCGAAGTGGCAATGGAGGCGCTGCGCTGCCCGCCGGGCGACATGGGCGTGACCAGCCTTTCGGGCGGTGAGAAGCGCCGCGTCGCGCTGACCCGCCTGCTGATTCAGAAGCCATCGATCCTGCTGCTGGACGAACCGACCAACCACCTCGACGCCGAAAGCGTGCAGTGGCTCGAAAACCACCTCAAGGAATATGCAGGGGCCGTGCTGATGATCACCCACGACCGCTATTTCCTCGACAATGTGGTGGGCTGGATCCTCGAACTCGATCGCGGCTCCTACTATCCCTACGAGGGAAATTACTCGACCTATCTCGAGAAGAAGGCCAAGCGTTTGGAGCAGGAAAACCGCGAGGAATCGGGCAAGCAGAAGGCGCTGCAGCGCGAATTGGAGTGGATCCGGCAAACCCCCGCCGCGCGCCAGACCAAGTCCAAAGCGCGTATCCGCAAGTTCGAAGAACTGCAAAACGCGCAGGACAATCGCAGCGTCGGCAAGGCGCAGATCGTGATCCAGGTGCCCGAACGGCTGGGCGGCAAGGTGATCGAAGCGAAGAACATTTCGAAGGCCTATGGCGACAAGCTGTTGTTCGAAGACCTCAGCTTTACGCTGCCCCCGGGCGGCATCGTCGGCGTGATCGGGCCCAACGGCGCGGGTAAGTCCACACTGTTCAAGATCATCACCGGCAAGGAACAGCCGGATAGCGGCACAATCGAGATCGGCTCGACCGTTCACCTGGGCTATGTCGACCAGAGCCGCGACCATCTCGACGGATCGAAGAACGTGTGGGAGGAAATCTCCGACGGGCTCGATTACATGAAGGTCAATGGCCAGGACATGAGCACGCGCGCCTATGTCGGTGCATTCAACTTCAAGGGACCTGACCAGCAGAAGAATGTCGGCAAGCTATCGGGCGGCGAGCGCAACCGCGTTCACATGGCCAAGATGCTCAAGCAGGGCGGCAACGTGCTGCTGCTCGACGAACCGACCAACGATCTCGACGTCGAAACGCTCGCCGCGCTCGAAGACGCGATCGAGAATTTCGCCGGCTGCGCCGTGGTTATCAGCCACGACCGCTTTTTCCTCGACCGGCTGGCGACGCACATCCTCGCCTTCGAGGGCAACAGCCATGTCGAATGGTTCGAAGGCAACTTCGAGGCTTACGAGGAAGACAAACGCCGCCGACTGGGCGACGCGGCGGATCGGCCTACGCGGTTGGCTTACAAGAAGCTGACGCGTTGACAGACGGTCGCAACTAGCGACCCGTTTTCTGGAAGTGGGGGAATTAAGGCTAGGCAATCCGCTGCGGGCAAGCAGCTTCGGAAGATTCCTGCGCCCCTTCCGCCGACAGGAGCGCGATCACTTCTTCGAAGCTCTCGTGCACATTTACTTGGGCATCGCCCCCAAAATGAAGGGTAGCTCCCCCTTCGGCGCGTTTACCTACGAATAGTACATGTGAAATCCGGCAGGCGACTTGCGATCCGCTGGTGCGCCGGAACATGACGAATTCTGAAGACTTCGCCATTAGCTGCCTTCCGGCAAGGTGTGACCGATTGAGATCATTCAAGGCTGACCGATCGGGCTGAGCCGGGACAGGGCTTCCTCGACGCGCTTGCGCCCTTCATCGCTGGCGATAGCCAGATCAATCGGTCGACCACCAAGCGAAGCATTTTCGCGGTTCATGAAACGCAAAGCACCCTCAGTTCCCAAGAGTTGGATCGCGAGACCCGTAACTTCGAATTGGCGCTTCGCCATGGTGGGTTCCAGGCGATGGGCACCGTTGCGGCGCGACGTCACCGGGGGAAATCCTGCCGGCAGTCGTTCGACATCCGCATCATATGCCCTGCCTTGCCGAATGTTGCGACGCACTCCAGGCACAGGACGCGGCTGCGCCCAAACCTCGCTGGAACTTGTTTATCCGTCGGGCGATATCGGATGCATTGTTGAGGTGCACTTGACGATCAAGGTCATTTCCGGCGCTGTTGGCGGACATCAACTCCTTTTGATGGGCGGCAAATTCCATGTTGAGGTCCATTGACGAATTCCTTGTGTCGGTGCGGCCATGTTGTGATCGGCGCGATTCAATTTCTTCATCAATCAATCATTGATGCAACCAGTTGCCTCAGTTCGTGAGCGGTTAGGAGCTTTGGCCAGGCCAACTGGTCTGCAATTATCTGGTCTGAACCACTGCAACCTGCAGTGGGCTTAACTTGACGCTTGAATGCGCCACAAAAATCTAAATTCATTATGTCCTTGTCGGTGGCGGTATGACCACCGTCCTGAGTATTGTATCAGCGCCTGAACCCGCGAGTACCTCTTTTGGCCGGGCCTTGCCCGGGGGTGCGTTCGCGGAATACGATCCTGCCCTTGGTAAGATCGTATGGCGTCATCTCTACGTGCACGCGGTCACCAACGACCGAGCGGATCCGGAAGCGGCGCATCTTTCCCGCCGTGTAGGCGATAATTCGATGCTGGTTATCGAGCCTGACGCCGAAGCGTCCGTCTGGCAGGATCTCATCGATCTCGCCTTCCATCGAAATAAGCTCTTCCTTCGCCAAGCCAGATCCTTGCGTGCGAAAAATCGTCCGCACGCGGGCGTTTCCCGCAGCGGAGCCATGGAAGCGTGAAAGGAAATCGGGAGCCGAACAGCGGCAAACAAATTTCGTCGCATGCGACGATAGGCAACTGCAATATAGCTGAATGAAAAAAAATTACAAGACTGCGTAATGATTCAAGGCCTTTGCGCCTGCATCATTCGCTGCTCAGACT
>SBHJ01000193.1 GCA_006226465.1 Alphaproteobacteria bacterium
AATGCGCCCACGCGTTCGCGCAAGCCTGCCGCAAAAGCCTTGCCGTCGATAATCGCTGCGGTCATCGAATTCCCAGAATGACGTTGTAAAGGACGATCATTACGATCTGCAGGCCAATGATCAGCACCAGCGGCGAGAAATCGATCGCCCCGGTCTGTGGCAAAAGATTGCGGATCGGCCGCAAGACCGGCTCGAGCAGCCGGTTGATTGCATTATAGAACGCCATCAGGAAATCATTCGAACTGTTGATGACATTGAATGCAAACAGCAGCCCGATCACGAACTGGATGATGATCAACATCACCAGCACATTAGTGAGCAGGTCGAGGATTTGATAAACTGCGAAAAGACCTTGCATGATTCCTGCTTCCTGAAGCCACGTCCCGTATTGCGTGTTATCTCGGCAACACGCCTTTTGCCAGTCTTGGCCGCAGACTGTCCCTAATTGCTATGCCCTGACCAGCGTGCCTGCGCCGCGCGCGGTGAAGAATTCGAGCAGCATGGCATGCGGCACGCGGCCATCGAGCACCACCGCCGCCTCGCACCCGGCTTCGACCGCACTGACGCAGGTCTCCAGCTTGGGGATCATCCCGCCTTGAATCGTGCCGTCTGCCTTCAGCGCCTCGATCTTGGCCGGATCGAGATCGGTCAGGAGGTTGCCCTGCTTATCGAGCACGCCGGCAACATCGGTCAGCAGGAACAGCCGCGCCGCGCCCAGCGCCGCGGCGATAGCGCCCGCCATGGTATCGGCATTGATATTATAGGTATGGCCATCTTCGCCCGCACCGATCGGGGCGATGATCGGGATCATCCCCGCCGCCACGGCCGTATCGATGATGGTGGTATCGACCTTGCTCGGTTCGCCGACAAAGCCCAGGTCGATCGCCTGTTCGATATTGCTTTCCGGATCCTTGGTGGTGCGCGTCACCTTGGTTGCAGTGACTAGCCCCCCATCCTTGCCCGAAATGCCGATCGCCCTGGGACCGCTTGGCCCCCCGGCATTGGCGATCCAGCTCACCAGTTCCTTGTTGATCGCACCCGACAGGACCATTTCGGCAACTTCTGCGGTCGCCTTGTCGGTCACCCTGAGGCCATCGACGAAAGTGCTCTCGACGCCGAGCTTCTTGAGCATGGCGCCGATCTGCGGACCCCCGCCATGCACCACCACCGGGTTGATGCCCACCGCCTTCAAGAGCACGATATCCTGTGCGAAATCCTTCGCCGCTTCGGGATCGCCCATGGCGTGGCCACCGTATTTCACCACGAAAGTGCGCCCGGCATAGCGCTGGAAATAGGGCAGCGCCTCGATCAGCACTTCAGCCTTGGCAAGCGTGGACGGATCGCCACTGGCATTCATCGCTCTAACTCCCGCGAATTCGCTGCCGCGCGCTTAGCCGCTTGGCTCGCAAGAAGGAAGAGCGTTGCTATGCTTCCAGCTCTGCTGCCAGTTCGGCGAAATTGGCATGGCCGGTGACGGGTGTGACCCGCTCGGCCCACATCGCGTCGATCCGTTCAGCGACGGAAGATGGGAGCTGCTTCGCATCGCTGCCGACCGCCTGCACTTTGGACGAATCGCTATCCGCCGGAATCCCGACCTTGGCTTCGAGCGCAGCCGTAAACATGGCATCGTCAAACCGATCCTTGTGCTCATGCATAAATTCGCGGGTGGTCATAGCATCGACCATGTCCACCATCGCATCGCTCGCCTCGATACCCATGAACGCTGCCAGCCGGCTGATCATCGCGCGCTTGTTCTTCACCGCCCAGCGATAGCTGGTGAGCAGCGTATCGGGCTCATCGCGCCGCGCCCACCAGCTCAGCAGATGAGTGTAATAGTCGCAGCCACCCGGCCCGCCGCCCAGCCAGAACGGCATGAACTCCTCCATCGAGATCGAACCCGGCTCGAACCACCAGCCGCCGATGAAACGATAGTTTGAGACATAGGTTTCGTGCGGATCGCGCAGGGTAATGACATAGCGACGCCCGGCGGGCAGGCGCTCGTATTCGCGGTGCGACTTGAAACCGCGCGGCATGGCACGCTGCGGCCCGTTGACATCGTGGTCGATCGCCGGGGCGCTATCCTCCCACGGGGTCATCCGGCTGATATCATCGAAGTCCATGTCGCCTGCGCCGGTCGCCGCGATCATGCGGATCTGATGGAACATCTGCTGCATCAGCGTGGTGCCGCTCTTGCCCCAACAGGTGATGAAGACGTCGCCGGGTTCGGATTCGAGCGGGCGGAAGTGTTGCGGCGGGAAACTCGCCAGCGCTCCAAAGATCTGGCCGATCTCCGCCATGCTGCGCGCGCGGCGCCCCAATCCAGCTGTCATGCATTACCCTCCCTGGTGCCCCATGGGATTGCACGAAGCGGCCCATGTGCCAAGCCCGGATTGGCTGGCGGGTTCAGGCCCGTTCGTGCGCGCCGAGCATTTCCTGCAAAACGGCGACCCGCGCGCGGTGTTGGGGCAGCGACTTTTCCGGATGCGCCTCCAGCGTATCGAGCAGCTCGCGCAGCTCGTGTTCGCGATCGGCCTGAGTGGTCTCCTGCACGATTCCTCTCCTTTCGCTGACGGGATTGTAGCACAAATCCCGCCGAATTGGATAGCGCGCGCAAGCCGGCGTGCCGGTCAGGCCTCTTCGCGCGCCCTGGCGACAATCGCGGTGATTTCGTCGAGCAGCGCCAGCCGTTTCTTCTTGAGCGCTTCGGAGCGCTCGTCGCTCGCCGCCTCGGTCTCGGCCTCGATCCGGTGCACCTCGCGATTGACCTCGTGGTACTCGTCGGCCAGCCGCGCGTAATGGGCATCGTCCTGCTTCAGCCGGGTTATGAGGTCGCGATCGCGCTTGAAGATATTGGTCAGTTCGTGCGGGGTATGCTGCGACATGGATGGCCTTCCTTCCGGGGTTGATGAACCAATCCTAGCAGCCACGCGCCGTTGCACTTTGTTCTGGATCAAATTTGCGCGACTCTCGCAGCCCTAAAGTCCTACACGATGGAACACATGGAACACGGTCCAAGGGCAAAAAACGCCACTGTGTGACTCTGCGTGCCAATAGTGTGACTGTGCGCCGTAAAGTGTGACTGTAGTGTGCAAGAGCGTGACCTTGGGCTGCGCAAACTGTCACCTTGCGGCAAGCCAAGTGTGACCTTCGGGCGGAAGTGACATGGGGCGAGCGGGTGTTGGGGGTGTGCCGGCATGGCGCAGAGCCTAGCGCGCGCAGGGTCGAGTAGGAAAGTGGGGGAAAATGCACTGCTGCGCCCCGAAATTTCGCTTGCCTGTCACATGCTTGCGCGCGAAATGCGAAGTTCGACCGGGCACCGTGCCCGGATCGGATTCAAGGGGACTTTCACTACATGAACTGGACGGGATTTGCGGCCGCATCGACGGCCGCACTGGCGCTGGTGGCACAACCGCTGGCCGCGCAGGATGTCGAAGAAGCAAGCACCGCCGCAGCAGCGCCCGAGGTCGAGGCGCAGGCGGCGAAGCCGTGCGAACTGCATGTCTGGCCGACCGAGAACTATCTCGGGATCAAGATGGGGCTGTTTTCCGGCTTTGGCGCGGTCGGCGCGGTGATCGACCAGGCCGGGCACAAGAAGGGCGTGCAGACGGTCAAGGACCTGATGCGCGAATACCTTGGCCCAGAGGTCCAGCTCGCCGAGCTGGAAAAGCTCGACTATATGGGCAAGCTCAAGCTGTCACCGGAAGAATATGCGGTGATCGTGCACGAGCCGACCCCGTGGAACGAGGACCTGAAGAAGAATCCCGAGCTCAAGGCCGAGGTCAAGGCGCTCAACAAGAAGATCAAGGATGGCAAGCGCATCACCGACAGCGCCAATCCCTGTTACGCCGAGCTGATCACCACCCACATCTTCTACCACAAGGCGATGATGTACGGGTCGAACCTGTTCACCGGCTGGCAGCTGCGCCGGTTCGACGGCGACACATTGCTCAGCGCCGGGATCGGCCAGGTCAAGAACCCGCTGGAAGACTTCCCGCCCAAGGACGAGACCATGGTCGAGGCCGCACAGGTCGAACTGCGCGATGCCTATGCCAAGGACTTCGTCGAATGGGTCGAGAAGAAATCGGGCGCGTAAGTCCGC
>SBHJ01000031.1 GCA_006226465.1 Alphaproteobacteria bacterium
GGATTCGCTCAGCTCAACCTTGTACATTGTCATCCCTCCCAAGCTGACAATAGCGTCGATTCGAACAGCTTATAGCACGGGCACGACAGACGCGATTGACGACCTAATGGGACAGATATAGCTCACGTCAAAATTCTGTCGGGTCGTTTGGTATCTTTGCGGAAGGAGACGAGCATATGGCAAGTGCAGCCAATCCATCACACTCTGGCGACAGCGAATTCCGCTTCTTCCGCATCATGGCATGGATCATGTCTGCGATCATCGTTGCTGGCTTTGTTCTCAATTTGGCGATGGGGCGCTCTACCTTCGCCGTTCCCTGGCAGTACCATGTTCACGGAGTGGTATTCTTCTGCTGGGTGGCGATTTTTCTGGCCCAGAATACCTTCATAGCAGGCGGCAATATCGCAATGCACAAGCGACTGGGGCGGCTTGCTTATGTGTGGATCCCATTGATGGTGGTGATGGGCTTCGTGATCATGCTTACTTCCATGCGGCGCAACGGCGGCCCGTTCTTCTTCGATCAGAACGAATTCATGATCAGCAATACGTTGCAGCTGCTGATTTTTGGCGGGCTTGCCTTCGCCTCACTGAAAGCGAGGCGGTATTCCGGATGGCACAGGCGCCTGATGTTCTGTGCGATGGCTATCCTGACCGGGCCGGGCCTGGGCCGCCTGCTACCCATGCCGCTGCTGATCCCCAATGCCTGGCGGATCATGATTGTTGTCACCATGATATTCCCGCTGGTCGGGATGATCGCGGACTATCGCCGTAACGGGAAGATTCACCCGGCGTGGCTCTGGGGCGTCGGGCTGGTGCTAGGCGGGCAGCTGGTCGCCGACCTCATCGCCTATAGCCCGTTGGGTGTTTCACTAACCGAGCAGGTACTGGCGGGGTCGCCCGGCGCGGATCGCCCGATGGAGGCATTCCTCCCGCCCGACTTCTCGATGTAGCCGCTCAAACGCGCTCGCAAATTGCCGCTGGCACCCTATATGCATGCCAGCGGCAATTGACGGACGAGATTGATGAACGCCCCTACCAAAGTCCCCACCGGCGCGGATCTGCTGGCCGAGATCGACCGGCTGCGCAAGGAACGCAACGCAGTGATCCTGGCGCATTATTACCAGACGGCCGATATCCAGGACATCGCCGATTTTGTGGGGGATTCGCTCGAGCTTTCAAGGAAAGCTGCCGCCACCGATGCCGATGTCATCGCCTTTTGCGGGGTCAAGTTCATGGCCGATACCGCCAAGATCCTCTCGCCGGACAAGATTATAATCCTGCCCGATATGGACGCCGGCTGCAGCCTCGAAGACTCCTGCCCGCCGGACAAGTTCAAGGCCTTCCGCGAGGCGCATCCCGATCATATCGCGCTGACCTACATCAATTGCTCGACCGAGGTGAAGGCGCTCAGTGACGTGATCGTCACCAGTTCGAGCGCCGAGACAATCCTGGCGCAGATCCCGCCTGAGCAGAAGATCATCTTCGGACCGGACCGGCACCTGGGCGGCTACCTCAGCCGCAAGTTCAACCGCGAAATGTTGCTGTGGCCGGGCGTGTGCATCGTGCACGAAGCTTTCAGCGAGACCGAGCTGCTCAAGCTGAAGGCGCAGCATCCCGGTGCGCCGGTGGCGGCGCATCCCGAATGCCCGCCTTCGATCATCGACCATGCCGATTATGTCGGATCGACCAGCGGCATCCTGAAGTTCGCGCAGGAGTTCGAGGGCGACACCCTGATCGTCGCGACCGAACCGCATATCATCCACCAAATGGAAAAGGCGCTGCCCGAAAAGACCTTCATCGGCGCGCCCGGGGCGGACGGCAACTGCAGCTGCAACATCTGCCCCTATATGGCGCTCAACACTATGGAGAAGCTCTACGTCGCGCTGCGCGACCTTGAGCCGCGGATCGAGATCGAAGAGTGGCTGCGCCTCGCCGCCAAGAAGAGCCTCGACCGGATGCTCGAAATGGCGAGCGGCACGGTAGGCAAGGGCGATCTGGGGAAGGTTTGATCCCCTATCCCCGCTTCGCTCGCGCCACCACCAGCGCCGCACCGAGCAGCGCCATGCCGAAAATATCGAGCGGCATGAGCACCTCCCCGAAGGCCAGATAGCCGGTCAGCGCTGCCACCGCCGGCTGGGTCAGCAGCGCCAGCCCGATCACCAGCGGCGAGAAATGGCGAAGCGAAAAGACCACCAGCCCCTGCCCTACCAGCTGGCTGGTAATGGCCAGCGCCACCACTGGGGTCCAATTGGTCGGCAGCACTGGTTCGCCCAGCATGATTCCCATCGCCAGCAGCACCGGGCAGGCATAGACGCTGACCCAGAACAGCATGCTCCAGCTACCGACTTCGCGCCGTGCATCCTGCAACGCCACGATATAGACGGCGTAGAGCAAGCCCGCGCCGAGGCTGAGAAGGTCCCCGACCAGTGTCGCCTGCGAGATTTCGAGGCTGCGTCCCATCAATATCCCAGCACCGGTCAGCGAAAACAGGATCGCGATTGATTCGAAGCGCTGCGGCAGCGCGCGCGCCACGATGAATCCCCATACCATCAGCACAATGCTGCCGGCATTGCCGAAAAGTGTGGCATTGCCCAGCCGGGTGTAGCCGATCCCGACGTGCCACAGCGCAAGGTCGAGTGCGAATGCAACCGCGCCAAATGCCACCAGCACCATCGGTCGGCGCGCGATCCCACCCAACCGCTGGCCAGCGCCGTGCGCGATCAGCGCAAAGACTGGGAGCACCAGGAACAGTCGCCAGAACGCCGCGCTGACCGGGCCGGTGTCGGTCAAGCGAACCAGCCACGCACCCAGCGCCAGCGAGACATTGCCCGCGAGCAATGCCGCAAACAGCACGCCGCGCGGCCAAGTAGAGCTATCCCCCCTGTTCGGATTTGTTGCGGTTGAATCTGTCACCCGAGCGCCATAGCTCTAGCTTCAGACAAGGACGAAGAAATTCTTTCGAAGTAATGGAAGGAATGCTGTGACCGATATTTTGTTCCAGCCGCTGAAACTCGGCGCAATCGAAGTGAAGAACCGCATTTTCATGGCTCCGCTCACTCGTGGGCGCGCTGCTGAGCCGCCATTTACGCCGAACGCGCTGATGGCGACCTATTACCGGCAGCGGGCCGGGGCCGGGCTGATCATCAGCGAAGCCACCGGGATCAGCCGCGAAGGACTGGGCTGGCCATCTGCCCCGGGCATCTGGAGCGAAGAACAGACCGAAGCCTGGAAGCCGGTGACCGAAGCCGTGCATGAGGCAGGCGGCACGATCGTGCTGCAACTATGGCACATGGGGCGGCTGGTCCATCCCGATTTCCTCGACGGCAATCCGCCGGTCTCTGCCAGCGTAACCACAGCACCCGACCATGCCTATACGCCGCAGGGCAAGAAGCCCTACGAACCCTCACGGGCGCTTGGAATTCACGAGATTCCGCGCGTAGTCGAAGATTATGCCCGTGCAGCCGCCAATGCTAAGCGCGCTGGATTCGATGGAGTACAACTTCACGCCGCCAATGGATACTTGGTGGACCAGTTCCTGCGCGATGGCACCAATCTGCGCGAGGACGAATACGGCGGTTCGCCGGAGAATCGCACCCGGTTCTTGCGCGAAGTTCTGGAAGGAATCGTTTCGGAATGGGGGGCAGACAGAGTTGGCATTCGCCTGTCGCCCAATGGCGATTCGCAAGGTTGTGATGACAGCAATCCTGAAGCTACCTTTGGTGCTGCGGCCCGTGTTTGCGAGGACTTGGGCCTGGCCTTCGTCGAACTGCGCGAACCGGGGCCGGACGGCACTTTCGGCCGCACCGATGTGCCCAAGCAGAGCCCGATGATCCGCCAGATCTATTCAGGCCCGCTGGTGCTCAACAGCGACTATGACGGCGCCGGGGCCGCCGCCGATGTCGAATCCGGCAAATGCGATGCAATCAGCTTCGGGCGACCCTATATTTCCAACCCTGACCTTGACCAGCGCATTCGCGTGGGAGCCGAATTCGCCCCCAATGAGAACGTGCCAAAGAGTTGGTACTTCCCCGGGCCCGACGGATATGTCGACTATCCGACGTTGGCAGAACAGGAAGTCGCCTAACCCTCGCTAGC
>SBHJ01000022.1 GCA_006226465.1 Alphaproteobacteria bacterium
TCGAGAATGTGATAATCGTGGGTCTTGTGGCCAGCCATGAATCAATCCTGTGATGCTTTGCGTTCCGCCCTTAATCGCCAGAGCGGCGCGGGTCCAGTGGTTACGATCTGGGCTCAATTGCCCGGTGGAAAGTATAACTTAGGGTAATCTGTTCAACGCCCTTCATGTTCTCGTCCTCCAGCGCCGCCGGATCGACATAAAACAATACAGGCATTTGTACTTCCTGCCCTGGTTGCAGCGTTTGCTCGGTAAAACAGAAGCATTGTATCTTGTTGAAATATATGCCTGCCCGTGCTGGTTCGACATTGAAAGTCGCGGTGCCGGTGATCGGGATGCTGGCATTGTTGCGCGCGGTGTAGATCGCCATGTCACGCACGCCGATCTGCACCGTGTCGGTTGGATGGAGCGGTTTGAACGTCCATGGCATATCGCTCGCGGTCGAGGCGTCGAAACGGATCGAGATAGTCGGTGCGCCGGAACTCTTGGCGATCCGCTCCGCAATCTGCGCGTCGGTTTCGCTGGCTTGCTGGGTGGTCCCGCCGAAACCGGTGACGCGGCAGAACAGATCATAGAGCGGCACTGCAGCATAGCCCAGGCCCAGCATCGCCAGCGCCCCTGCGAAGGCCAGCAAGCCTGTGCGGATGTTCTTCTGTTCGAGTGCTGCAGTCGCCATTGTACTCAGTCCGTCATCCGAACAATGGTGATGGCATAGAACAAGGCAACGAAAAACAGCAGCACCAGGCCCAGCACGACATTGCGGCTCTTTTGGCGGCGGCGATATTCAGCTTCGTCTTCGGGGGTCATCAGAGCATTCCTTGTGCAGCCATCACCCGGTCCAGCACCAGCACCGCGAACAATGCGAAGAGATAAAGGATACTGAAGCCGAACAACCGCTTTTCGGGGCGCATACTGTCGCCTTCGGTCGCACTCCGCAACGCCACAGGCAACGAAAAAACCAGAAAGGCGGCTGACAGCGCCAGTGCCGCCGCGCCGTATATCGCGCCGGCACCGCCGATAAACCAAGGCGCCAGCGACAACGGCAGCAACAGTACACTATAAGCCAGGATCTGGCGGCGAGTGGACCTTTCGCCGGCCACCACGGGCATCATCGGGATGCCGACCTTGGCATAGTCCGACTGGACGAACAGCGCGAGCGCCCAGAAATGCGGCGGCGTCCACATGAAGATGATTGCGAACAGCAATACCGGCATCAGCGTGATATCGCCCGTCACCGCGACCCAGCCAATCATCGGAGGAAACGCCCCGGCCCCGCCCCCAATCACGATATTCTGCGGCGTGCGTGGTTTGAGCCAGATCGTATAGACCACCGCGTAATAGAGGATCGAGATCGCCAGGATCACGGCCGACAGCCAGTTGACCGCAACGCCCATTATTCCAACCGATGCCGCGGAAAGGGCGATCCCGAAATCACGAGCATCCACGCGGTTGAGCCTTCCGGCCGGCAATGGCCGCTGGGAAGTGCGCTTCATCCCCGCGTCGAGATCCGCTTCCCACCACTGATTGAGCGCCGCTGCACCGCCGGCGCCCAGCGCAATGCACAGGATCGCGGTAAAGCCAATTACCGGATGGATATGGCCTGGAGCCGCGAGCAGACCGCACAGCCCGGTAAAGATCACCAGGCTCATCACGCGCGGCTTGGTCAACGCGAAAAAATCGCGCCAGTCTGCCGGCATGGTTTGAGCGGTGGTCATGGCGGTCATCGCTTCGGTTTCACTCGCCTCGATTGGCATTCTCATATGGCAAGGGCGCACCCTGCGGCGCGCCCCGACCCGTTTTCAGTTCCGCCAGCGATCAATGACCGTGGCTGTCTTCGATCACCGGCAACGTTTCGTACTGGTGGAACGGCGGCGGGCTCGACAGCGTCCATTCGAGCGTGGTTGCACCTTCGCCCCAGTAATTGCCAGGTGCCTTGCGGCCAGCAACAAAGGCATAGGCCACGTTGGCGAAGAAGACGACCATCGAAACCGCCATGATATTGTAACCGATCGAGCTGATCTCGTTCCAATAGGCATAGGCTGGGGTAAAGTCCGGATAGCGGCGCGGCATGCCCTGCATCCCCAGGAAATGCTGCGGGAAGAAGATCACGTTCACGCCGATGAAGAATATCCAGAAGTGGACGTGCGCCAGAAACTCCGAATACATCTTCCCGCTCATCTTCGGGAACCAGTAATAGAAGCCCGCGAACAGCGCGAACACCGCTCCCATCGACAGCACGTAGTGGAAGTGCGCAACAACATAGTAGGTGTCATGCAGGTTGTCGTCGATGCCGCCGTTTGCCAGCACCACGCCGGTCACGCCACCTACGGTGAACAGGAAGATGAAACCCAGCGCCCAAACCATGGGTGACTTGAACTCCATGCTGCCGCCCCACATCGTGGCGATCCAGCTGAAGATCTTCACACCCGTTGGCACCGCAATCACCATGGTAGCGGCGGTGAAATACATCTTCGTATTCACGTCCATACCCACGGTGTACATGTGGTGCGCCCACACGATGAAACCGACCACACCAATCGCGACCATGGCATAGGCCATGCCGAGATAGCCGAACACCGGCTTCTTGCAGAAGGTCGAAACGATCTGGCTGATGATGCCGAAACCCGGCAGGATCATGATGTAAACTTCGGGATGGCCGAAGAACCAGAACAGGTGCTGGTAGAGAATCGGATCGCCGCCGCCGGCCGGATCGTAGAAGGTCGTGCCAAAGTTGCGATCGGTCAGCAGCATGGTAATCGCGGCGGCCAGCACCGGCAGGGCGAGCAGCAGCAGGAACGCTGTGACAAGCACCGACCAGACGAACAGCGGCATCTTGTGCAGCGTCATGCCCGGAGCGCGCATGTTGAAGATCGTGGTGATGAAATTGGTCGCACCAAGGATCGAGCCGGCACCGGCAAGATGAAGCGAGAAGATCGCGAAGTCGACCGCGGCACCCTCGGAGCCGTAAGTCGAAAGCGGAGCATAGACCGTCCAGCCCACGCCTGCGCCGTTGCCCCCCGGACCGCCCGGAACGAACATCGAGAACAGCAGGCTGCAGAAGCCGGCCACGGTCAACCAGAACGAAATATTGTTCATGCGCGGGAAGGCCATGTCCGGCGCACCAATCATCAGCGGCACGAACCAGTTGCCGAAACCGCCAATGATGGCGGGCATGACCATGAAGAACACCATGATCAAGCCATGTGCAGTGATGAACACGTTCCACATATGGTAATTCGCATCGAGCGAGGTTCCGTCACCGCCGAGGAAATCAACCCACCAGCCAAGGACCTGGATGCCAGGCTGCGCCAATTCGGCGCGCATGATTCCCGAAATCGCGCCGCCGATTATCCCGGCAAAGATCGCGAAGACCAGGTAAAGCGTGCCGATATCCTTGTGGTTGGTTGACATGAACCAACGAGCGAAGAAGCCCGGCTTGTGATCCGCGTCATGCGCGTGATCGTCGTGGTGGGCTTCGAAACCTTCTGCGGTGGTGGCCATCGTTCAGTTACTCTCAGGCTTGTATTTCGTTCAGGCGGCAGGTGCTGCAGCGGCAGCTTCGTCAGCGGCTGGGGCTTCGGCGGGTGCAGCTTCCTCGCCACCCACACTGCCGCCCTGTTCGCGGACCCATGCTTCCCACTTGTCCCGCGGCAAGGCCTCGACAGCGATCGGCATATAGCCATGCTTGATGCCGCAAAGCTCAGAGCACTGGCCGTAATAGACGCCCGGCTCTTCGATCAGCAGCGGTTTCTCGTTGAGGCGGCCCGGCACGGCATCGAGCTTGAACCACAGTGATGGGACCGCGAACGAGTGGATCACGTCCGCCGCCGTAGTCTGGATGCGCAGCGGAACGCCGGCGGGCACAACCATGCGGTTGTCAACGGCGAGGTGGTGCGGTTCGCCGCGCGCTTCGGCATCCTCGTCAGACAGCATGTTCGAAATGACTTCGAAATCGCCGTTGTCGGGATAGGAATAGCCCCAATACCACTGATAGCCGGTGACCTTGATCGTCACGGCGTCTTCGGGCGGAGTTTC
>SBHJ01000021.1 GCA_006226465.1 Alphaproteobacteria bacterium
GTTTGCGGTATCTCCCACATTGGTGCCGGGCCGCGGGCTCGCAGGTTTGGAGAGAAAGGAATCGACCTGGGCGGCTCGGTCGCCAGCCTCGGAATCGGAGATGCTTCGCGAAGCAATGCGAACCGGAGCTTGGGTCTGCCGCGGCATCGCCTGCACGGCGACCTCCGCATCGAACGGTGCCGCATCCGGATCCCCCGTGGCAATGCTGGTCGATGCGACCGGCGTGGTTCCGGCAGCCTGCTGCGGCGGCGCAGAGGTTTCGGCAAGCGCCTGACTGGCTGGCGTGGCAGCTGGAGCAGCGATCGGGACGCTCGCATCCACCGCTGCATCGCCCGAAGGATCAGGTAACGGTCCAAGCGCAATGCTTGGCTCGATCGCCAATTCGTCGGGGATCGTATCCGAAGCGAACATTGGCGCAGGCAAGGCAGGCTCTTCAGCCGCAATTGCGTCTGCGGCCGCTTCCGGCACGATGGCTTCGGCAAGGTTCTCCGGCGCTGGCCCATTGAGCGCAAGCTGCGAGATCCCGACCACAGGCACGAGTCCGACGGATTCGCTCTCCGTTTCCGGCGGGAGGCCGAATTGCGGTTCGGGCAGGGGATCGGCCAGCTCCGCCAGATCGACAGGCGCGGACGCCTGCTCCGCTGGCTCGCTGGCCTGGGCAATTCCTGTCGTCGCTGCGGCCCCGGGTTCGTCCACCTGTTCCGCATTCGCCATTTCGGCTTGGGAAGCTGGGGGCGCAAGCAACGCGCGATCACTGGTCGAGGAAAGCAATTCTGCCCGATTACGGCGTTCGCGAGCAGCCCTGCCGAGCGTTTCGCGCACTTCTTGTGCGGGGTCTTGCGCCTGTTGCCCCACCGGCCAACCGAATTTTGGTTCGGGCAAGACCAGCTTGCGTGGGTTTTGCGGAACGTCGGGCTTGGGATCGGGCGGCGGCTGCGGCTCCTGGTCCCAATCGATCAGGTCATACCGAACCGCCCCAAAGCCGATCAGCGCTGCGCCCAGGGCGGCCGCGCCTGCCCGGCGGAGCGGCAAGCGTTTCGTCACGGCACAACAAAACTGAGCTCGGCCAGCTGCCTGCCGGGCGCGTAATCGTCATCGACGTAGGCGATCGTTATTTGCGCGCCGGATGTGACGGGCGGCAGGCCAGGCTGGGGTTCGATCGGCAATATCAGGTCGCGATGGTTTACTTCCGGATAAACGCCGATCCCCTTGGCAATCACCAGCGGTTCGGAGGCGCCCCTGGCAGTGATCGCGAGATCTCCGAAGGCCGACCGCGTTCCGGCACGGGTGATGGTGAAAGCCACTGCCTGAGAGCCATCGCGCGCGGTCAATAACCGGGCATTGGTGATTCCGACGTCGAGCGTCGTTTCGCCGATCCTCACGATAATCGGGATCGAGATACCAAAGCGCGGGCGGATCGTCACGCCAATGCCCGCCTCGCTGCTATCGCCTGCGGCATTTTCAATCGAGAACCCACCGACATCGCGCGGGATCGAAGTCACCATGAAATGCGAACGATATTCTCCGTCCGGCAAATCGGCCTCTGCCCGGGCCATGATCCGGATCGTTTGTGCTTCGCTTCCGCGCAATGTCACTCGCCGAGGGGAAAAGCGCAGGAAGGTGCTGGCCGTCTTGACCCGGGCCTTCTCCGCCTCGCTAAGACCGTTGTCGAAGGCGATTAGCCGGCCTTCGGGTGTCATTGCCATATCGACGATGCGGATCTCGTAATCACCCTCGTTGGCGGTCTTGTTGTAGAGCCCGATCGATGAAATCTGGCGACGGCCTTCGAGTACGATGCGCTTGGGGAACAAATTGACATCGCCGAGTCCGCCGACCGATCCGGCAGGAGGGGTAACCGGGGTTGCTGCAGGCTGGCCATCGGATTGCGCAAGGGCGCTGTGGGACGAAAGCCCCATCAGGCTCAGGAGCGCGAACGCAAATATCTGTTTTAGAGAGTTAAATCGATGTTCCGTACTGTGCATCGACAATGCGCCTAACCTTACCGCAAAGAGGGGTAGGATCCTGATAGGCTAGGTGCGAATCATTGGTAAAGTACCGTAACGTCGAATGTCCCCGTGTAAGATCCCGGCTCCTGGTTGGCGTTGACCCTGAGCCGCCCGCCAACGTTGAGGACGTAGAGTCCGGTCGGCGAGAAGGTCACCCGGCCTGAAGCATCGGTGTTCCCGCGGAACTGGTCGACCCGCATGGTCGAGGTTCCATTGCTGATGTCGATCGGTGCGGGCAATTGCACCAGGAACCGCCTGTTGGGTTCGCCACGGACCACGAATATTGCCGGACCGCGCGGACCGGAAACAGTACTGAAGGAAAGAGTGGTGGTTACCACGCCGGCTGACGAGATCGTCACATTGCCTGGCGCTGCCGGCTGCATGATGGAGCCGAACCGAAGGTCTGCAATCGGCGCAATCTGGAACGGGCCGACCACCTGAACAACCGCATTGCCGGTCGTGTCGGCGCTCATCGATCCGGGCGCTGCGTGTGCCGCGCCCGAATGCAAGCTCATCGTTAAGGCGAGGCCTAGAAGCTTGCCGAGGTTCCTGAAAGTACTGAGAGACACTTCATCATACCTCGGCCTTGCAGACACGGGCAGGCGCATTCACCTGCCCGTATCCGGAAGATCGCTCAGTTGTATGAAACCGAAGCGGTATAGGTGCCGGAATAGACGCCGCCGGCCTGGTTTGCACCAACGCTAAGCGCACCGCCAACCGTGAAGTTGGCCGTACCACCGGTAAGTGTACCAGTTGCAGCGCTGGGCGTGGTGGTGAAGGTCATGGCGTTGGCACCCGAGATGACGCTGCCGCCACCGGTCGAGATGTCAAAGCCGCGGCCTGCATCACCAGTAACGGTGAAAGAGTCGGCCGAGCTGGTTGCGCCGGTAACTACGGTCGCTTCAGCGTCGCCCGTTGCAACGCCAGTGCTGGCATCCACAGTAACGGTGCCGGCGCCGGTGCCCGGAACAATCGTTCCGAAGTTCAGCGTCGCGGCGTCATGCACGATTGCGATCGGGCTGACGATTTCCGCCGTGGCGGTACCCGTGGTGGAAGCGGAATCGCCGGGCGCCGCAGCGGCCGGAACTGCAATGGCAGCTGCGAAAGCTGCGAGAACGATCTTCTTCATGTGTCTATCCCCGAATTTCTTCATCTGGATCGGACCGTCTGGGACGGGCCGGCAGCGCAAGGGTTAATTTCCCCTCACACGGCACTAAGGGATAGTGCTTAGTAGTTAAGGAAGCGTTGTCAGGAAAAGGCGCGCAAAATCAGCAAATTACTCGGATTGTTCCTGGCTGTTAGTCATAAGAAACAACCACATGGAGCTGAGCAACGTAGTGTCCGGGCGTGGTACCGGCCGGCACATCGAGCCTTCCGCCGACCTGTAACAAGTCATTTCCGTCGGGGTCGAGCAGCCCGCGATCGGTGCTGCCAGGCAGATTCGCACTGGCCGAGCTGATTGCACTCACCAGCAAGCCTGCACCATTGCCCTCAATCGGATTCGCAACTGCGCTGTCGGGCAGGACAACCCGATAATTGCGCCCGGCAATACCCTTTATCGCGAAGCGTGCAGGTTGCGGCGAGCAAGGCGACCCGTCACAGGAAATCTGCCTCACCCCGCTGTAACTGGCCGCGCCACTAGCCGGGTCGAGCGCTATGCTTCCTGAATTGCTGGATTGGAGCGCCAATCCGCCAAAATCCAAATCGGCTATGGCGGTAACGGTCAAGGGAGCCACGATTTCCGCCACCGCAATCCCGGTTGCGGTCTGCTCTGTTCCTGGGCCCGCCGTTGCTTGGTGTGGCATGACGAATAATGCGGCGATGCCGGCCATGTGACCGAGCAGCCTCAAGATACCTGCGCGCCTCATTTGACCGAAACCAGCAGGGCGTCGACCGGTATCGGGATAGCCACGCTCGCGCCCCCGGACGTGCGATCCACATCCAGCCTTCCACCCATGCGGAACGTCGTCTGGCAGACCCGCGCCGCACAATTGGG
>SBHJ01000005.1 GCA_006226465.1 Alphaproteobacteria bacterium
AACGGCCCGGTGCGCCAGCTACCCATCACCGGCTACACCATGGCGGTGAGCTGGAGCCCCGAATTCTGCCGGGGCCGCGAGGGCAATCGCGCGCAGGCGCTGCAATGTTCCGGGCGCAACGGTCGCTTCGGCTTTGTAATGCACGGGCTGTGGCCCGAAAGCGGGCGCAGCTGGCCGCAATGGTGCCCAACCAGGCTCCATCCCACCGGAATCGACGTTGCAAGGCAACTCTGCACCACACCGTCCGCAGCGCTCGTTGCGCATCAGTGGGCAAAGCACGGCGCCTGCATGGTCCGGACGCCCCAGACCTATTTCAAGGTCGCGAATATCCTTTGGAACTCTTACCGCTGGCCCGATTACGACAGGATCTCACGCCAAGAGAGCCTGACCGCGGGCGATATCCGCCGCGCCTTTGTTGAGGCCAATTCGGGCTGGCGCGCCGAAGCTGTGGGCGTGCACCTCAATGACAAAGGGTGGCTGCAGGAATTGAAGCTCTGCTATTCCAGGCGGTACTTGCCGACCCGCTGCGACAAGGCGCACTTTGGCGCGCAGGACAGCAAGCCCGCCAAGATCTGGCGCGGGCTTTGATTGATTGCGCAAGCGCCTCCGCGCTTGCCATATCCTCGCTCTCGCGACCAATGTTCGCATCGTTGCGGGCGGGCAGGTGCCCTTGCCTGCGGTTGGCGCCTTCGGTTAGCGCCGCTCCCTGAAAAACCCGCGCAGCAATTCCGCTGCTTGCGCTTCGCCCATGCCCGAATAGACTTCAGGCCGGTGGAGGCATTGTGCCTGCTCGAACACGTGTGCGCCGTGCTCGACCGCGCCGCCCTTGGGATCGGGCGCAGCGTAATAGAGCCGCGCGATCCGTGCATGGCTGATCGCACCCGCGCACATGGCGCAAGGTTCGAGCGTGACATAGAGATCGCAGCCGCCAAGGCGTTCGTTGCCCAGCTTCTCCGCCGCTTCGCGCAGCGCACGAATCTCGGCATGGCCGGTGGGATCGGGCGGCTGACGCGTGCGGTTTGCAGCTACGCTCAAGACCTTTCCATCTCGCATGACCACCGCGCCGATAGGCACTTCGCCCTCGCTCGCGGCCTCTCGCGCCGCGCCAAGTGCGAGTTGCATGGGTTCGGGGACGGGCCAGCGGGTCATTCTAGGCGCTATAATGCACTGCGCCGGAGCCGCAACTTGCTTGACGGGGCTCCCCCTCGCCGCTATGCGCGCCGCTTTCCGGGAACCTGATCCTTTCAGGCCGAACCAACGGGGCCGCCGATTCGCATCGAAAGCCCGCAAACTGAACGAACGAGAGATATCATGTCGCGGATTTGCGAACTGACCGGCAAGGGCCGCCAGGTGGGTCACAATGTGAGCCACGCCAACAACAAGACCAAGCGGGTGTTCCTGCCCAATCTGCAGAACGTCACGCTGATGAGCGAGAAGCTGGAGCGCAGCTTCAAGTTCCGCGTTTCGACGGGCGGCCTACGTTCGGTCGAGCACAATGGCGGGCTCGACAATTGGCTGCTCAAGACTTCGGACGACAAGCTTTCAGCCAGTGCGCTGAAGGTGAAGCGCGAGCTGAAGAAGGCGCTTGCCGCTGCCTGATCGCTCGCCCGCAAGGGTTGGCTGTGAAATTGATGGCGCGTGAGGGAAACCTTACGCGCCTTTTTGCATCGTTAGCGGTCAGGTGGGCGGGCTAACGAACAGCAGCGGATCAAGCCGCGCATCGCGCCACTTTATGCTCCAGTGGAGATGCGGACCGGTGGCGCGCCCGGTCATGCCGATATTGCCGATATATTGGCCGCGCTTCACGGCTTCGCCTTCTTTCACCGCTAGTTTGGATGCATGGAGGAACGCGCTGTTGAGCCCTTGCCCGTGGTCGATAATCAGCAGATTACCCTCGAGCGAGAAGGGTGAAGTGGCTGCAAGCACCACAACGCCATCTGCAGGCGCGACAAAGGGCGATCCGCTGGTCCCGGTGGTAATATCCATCCCCGAGTGATAGCTGCCCGGCTCGCCGCGATAGACGCGCTGCGATCCGAACCGGCCCGAAAGCCGTCCCTTGACCGGCCAGACGAAGTCCTGGCGCCAACCCTGCGCCCCGGTTTCCCTCGCGCGTGCCGCGCCGATTGCTGCCAGCTCGGGGCGACGACGCTCCATAAAGGCCTCACTCGCCCCGCCAGGGCGCCGCGCCACATTGATATGTTCGATATTCCAGGCGCGCGGAGCGATCTTGAGCGGCGCCTCGGTCGTCGACCCACCAGCCAGTTCGGCGCGAAGTGTCGTTTGCGATTCGGCATCGCGATCGAACGCGGCGAAAAACTTTCCGGATTGGTCGAACTCCAGCACTTGCGTGCCGAGCTTGGCGGATACAGTCCCCGCCGGTACTTCCCCACGCACCCAGCCGCCCTGGATCAGGGCACCCGAATAGGTGAAGCTGGCTTTGGCTGCGTCAGGTGAGCCCCCGCCGGACAAGTCCGACGACAATGCCAGGCCAGTGGACGCCGCGATCAATGTGAAAGCGGCGGGCATGGCCAGGCTTAGCCGCACCAACCCGCTCACCCCAGCCCGGCCAGCCGCCTGGTCGCGGCTTCCGCGCTGGCATAGGGTTCCTGGTGCTCCGCGCTCCAATAGCGCAATTCCTCAAGCGGGATCGCTTCGCCGGTCACTGCGCAGAACACATGTTGCCCCGGTCGCATAATGCGAAAACTGTTGGGGCCGTAGTGGAGCTTTGCTCCGTCATCGCTCGAATGCATCAACATGACCAGTGTTCTAGCAAGTCATGTCCGAACCGACAATTAACCGAACAGATCGTCCTGATTGGGGGCAGGTTTGGGCTTCGGCCTGGACTTCTGTGGCGGCGAACCGCCCTGCGATACATCGAGCGTACCATCCTGAAATTGTAGCGACAGCGCGGCATGCTTTTCCGCGAGGGCCTTGCTGGTGAGCGCCTGCCCAGCCGTGTCGCGCACGATCGCATAGCCACGCTTGAGCGGCACCTCAGGGTGAAACTGGCTGGCGAGCCGCCATAATGCATCGAGACGGCGCTGGCTGTCCTCGAATCCACGCTGGAGCAGGCGGGGGGACAGGCGAGAAGAAATGCCAGCAAGCTGCTCTCGTCCCCGGCCCGCGCGATCCTTGAGTCCGCGTCGCAAACGTTCGCTAAGCTCGTCGAGCCGCTGCGCCTGCGGCTGGAGCAATTGCTCGAGCCGCGGCAGGCGCTTGACCCGCGCCTCCAGTCGCTCGCGACCCAGCTCGATCGGGCGGAACACCGCGCGACCCTGGCGATTGGCAAGATCGGCGATGGTCGCAACCAGATCTACGCGCACCGGGACCGCCATTTCTGCCGCTGCGGTCGGGGTGGGCGCGCGTCGATCCGCTGCGTAGTCAGCGAGCGTGGTGTCGGTTTCGTGGCCAACCGCAGAAATAACCGGAATGGTACATTCTGCGATGGCGCGAACCACAATCTCCTCATTGAAGCTCCACAGGTCCTCGATCGAACCGCCCCCGCGCGCAACGATCACCAGTTCGGGGGGCGGGATACTCCCGTCTCTCGCAAGTGAAGAAAATCCCCGGATTGCGGCGGCAATCTGCTCCGCAGCGCCTTGCCCCTGGACCAGAACCGGCCACACCAACACGTGACTTGGGAAACGATCCGCCAGCCGATGCAAAATATCTCGGATAACCGATCCGGTTGGCGATGTGACCACGCCGATCGCGCTTGGCAGGAACGGCAAGGCCTGTTTCCGCTCGCTTGCGAACAGCCCCTCCGCCTCCAAACGGGCCTTGGTCTTCTCAAGCAGGGCAAGCAGTGCGCCTTCGCCCGCTATCTCCATGCTCTCAACCACGATCTGGTATTTCGAGCGCCCGGGATAGGTCGTGAGCTTTCCCGATGCGATCACCTCAAGTCCGTCTTCGGGCACGAAGGCGAGCCGCTGCGCCCCGCCGCGCCACATTACCGCGTCGATCACCGC
>SBHJ01000160.1 GCA_006226465.1 Alphaproteobacteria bacterium
AGTGTGGGATGCCGCGGATCGCCCAGCGGCACCGCATAGCTTCCCGTCAACATGGGATCGAGCGCATAGATCAAGCGACCGCCTGCCCTCACCCAGCGATCGAGGGCGACATTGTCCGCCGGGCTTAGCCCGCGCGGTTGGACAATCAACAGGTGGCGCAGGTCGGCGAGTGGCGAAGCAGCTGGTGCTTCCCCCTGGCCGGTTCCGGACGATGCAAACGTGTCGAGCGGAACGATCTCGTAGTACGTTTCCAGCGCCTCTCTTACCCACGGCAGCTGCGCTTCGCCGGCGAGAATATCCTCGATGCCGGCGCCATCATCCCAATAGATTGGCAGGCTGGTCATCATTCCCAACCGTTCGCGCGGGGCTTGCCCCCCTTCCACGAAATGCGTGCGAGCCAGGATAATCGCTGCGCCCACCAGCAATGCGGCAATGGCAAGGATCGCTGGCTTAACGCCGCGGGTCGGGAACATCGTCCGTCTTCGGTCCTTGCCCGGCTGGCGCGGGCGGTGGCGATGCAGATGGCTCTACCGGTAAGTCCGGGACCAGTCCCGCGTCGGCCAAAGGATCGCTTTGGATTGGCTGGGAGCTAGGCTCGGTCGTCGGCGCTGCTTCGGGTACCGACATCGATTCCGCTACACGCGCTCGATCCTGGATCATATTGGCCAGGCCAACCAACAGGACCATGGCCGCCAATCCCGAAAGGCCGATCTGCAACCGATGAACACTTTCCGAGCGAGCCTGATTGGACGCACTTTCCACATCAGGCGCTTCGGCTTCGGCCTGCTTGCGAACAAGGGTTCTCAATCTCTTCGGGGTCATGCTGCGCAATTTATGTCAACATGCGCTGCGGCTCAAGCTTGCTCGAGCCAGTCAAAGACCGGGAGTCCCTTGGAGCGCAGCCAATCAGGGTTATAGAGCGTGGAAAGATAGCGAAAACCCGTGTCGGCCAGGATCGTGGCGACGCGTACGTCCTTCCTGCCTTCGGCAACCAGTTGCTTGCCCAATTCGACCGCGCCCGCAACGTTGATGCCGGAAGAGAGGCCGAGGCAGAGCCCTTCCTCACGTAACATTTGCGCAACCCAGTGCAGCCCTTCCTCGTCCGAAACGCGGAACTGCGTGTCGATCGGCGCACCTTCAAGATTGGCGGTAATGCGCCCCTGGCCAATGCCCTCCGCCACCGAAGAGCCTTCCGACTTGAGTTCGCCAGTCGCGAAATAGCTGTACAGCGCCGCCCCGTGGGGATCGGTCAGCGCGATGCGGATATTCTCATCGAAAGCCTTCAGGCCCATCCCGGTGCCCGCGATCGTGCCACCCGAACCGGCTGCGCAGGTAAAGCCGTCGATCCGGCCTTCGAGCTGCTCCCACAATTCGGGCGCAGTGCTTTCAAGATGCGCCTTGCGATTGGCTGTGTTGTCAAACTGGTTGGCCCAGACCGCGCCTTCGGTCTCTTCGGCCAGTCGGCGCGAAGTATGCACGAAGTGATTGCAATCGGCATATTTGGTCGGCGGGACCAACACCAGTTCGGCGCCGAGCGCGCGCAAGGTATCCATCTTTTCCTTGCTCTGGTTATCGGGCATCACGATCACGGTCTTGTAACCGCGTGCATTGGCAACCAGCGCGATCCCGATCCCGGTATTGCCCGCAGTCCCTTCCACCACGGTGCCGCCCGGTTTAAGGTCGCCGCGCTCTTCAGCATCGCGAATGATATAGAGTGCGGTGCGGTCCTTCACCGATGAGCCGGGGTTGGCGAATTCGCATTTCCCCCAGATCTCGCAACCGGCCGCTTCGCTTGCTCCCTTGAGCAGCACGAGCGGCGTATTGCCGATCAGTTCGATCGTGCTGCGATATGGCTTGGTAATGTTCATGGCGCGGAGATAGGCGCGCGATGGGGGCTTCGCAACGCAGTTACGCTTGCAACCATAGTAATTGGGCTAGGGGGCCCGCTGCGACACCTCAATCTTCGGCGGCGATGGTTACCTTCAGCCCATCGAGGTCCGGCGTAAACGCGATCTGGCACGACAGGCGCGAATTCTCGTCGCGGTGATCGGAGCTTTCGAGCAGATCGTCCTCGTCCTCGCTCATCGCCGGGATCTTGTCGGCAAAAGCGGGATCGACGTGGACATGGCAAGTCGCGCAGGAACAACAGCCGCCGCACAGCGCCAGCAGCTCATCAAAACCATTGTCACGGATCGCCTCCATCACGGTCAAGCCGTCACCCACGTCCACCGTGGTTTCCTCACCAGCGCGATTGACAACGATCAGCTTTGGCATTGCTCGAATCTTCCTCTTCGTATTGGCGCCTGCGGTTTGATCGCAAGAACCGGTACTATCGACATTTCGGTGGCGCTGCTAAGGTCTGTCACGCCAATTTGCAAGCAAAGGGAATTTTGGTGGGGTTAAAGGCAGCAGCGCTCAAACGCGGGATCGATGCGGTTGCAGGGCGGGAACCGAATATTGCGGCGGCGCTTGCAATCGTGGGCTACCCCGAAACTCGTATCCGCCCAACCGGCTACAAGACTTTGCTGCGCACAATCGTGGGACAGCAGGTTTCGGTCGCGGCGGCTAGTTCGATGTGGAACAAGCTTGAAGCGGAGCTGGGAGAAGAGTTCACCCCGTCATGCCTGCTCAAGCGCGATTTCGATACCTTGCGCGCCTGCGGCCTCTCCCGCCAGAAACAGGGCTATGCCCGTTCGCTGTGCGAACTGGTAGAGAGCGGTGAGCTGGATTTCGAGAACCTGCCCAAGGACGATGAAGAAGCGATCGCCGAGCTGACCCGGATCAATGGCATCGGGCGCTGGTCGGCGGAGATATACCTGCTGTTTGCGGAAGGCCGCCCTGATATCTGGCCCGCCGGGGACCTGGCGGTGCAGGAAGGGGTCAAGCGGCTGCTGGAATTGCCCGCACGACCGGCAGAGAAGGCCACCCGCGAACTTGCCGCCGGCTGGAGCCCGCATCGCGGCGCGATGGCGATCTTCACCTGGCATTGCTATTCCAATCCCGCGCTCTAGCCAGCGACCTCCGCATCAACGGACTGACATTGATGTAAATAGCTGACAAGCCAGTTTCGCCGCGCTAGGTCTCTTGCTGCAACTTATTTGAGGGAATCGGGAAATGGCCGAACGGCGATCAATCTTCATCACCGGCGGCGGGTCGGGCATCGGGCGCGAGATCGCGCTCTTTTTCGCCGAACGCGGCTGGTTTGTCGGGGTTGCCGATATCAACGAACAGGGCATGCAGGACACGCTCGGCCTGATCCAGCATGGATTCAAATATTCGCACAAGCTCGATGTGCGTGACCGTGCCGCATGGGACGTCGCGCTCGAAGCCTTCTCGACCGCAGCTGGCGGGCGGATCGATGTCGTGGTCAACAATGCCGGAATCGGCACCGGAGGCGATATTGCCACCATGCCGGTCGATGAGATCGACCGCTGCCTCGACGTCAATCTCAGAGGCGTGCTCTACGGCGCGCAGGCGTCCTATCCGCACCTCAAGAAGACCGCGCCGGGCTCATGCCTACTGAACACGGCCAGTGCGGCCGGAATCATGGGCTCATCGGGCATGAGCGTCTATTGTGCGACAAAGTTTGCCGTGCGCGGCATCACAGAGAGCCTGGACGCCGAATGGGCGCCAGACGGGATCAAGGTCGCCTCGATCTGTCCTTCATTCATCGACACTCCTCTGCTCGATGGCACGGGAAGCAGAGGCTCGAACGAGTTGATCCGCGACCGGGTTACACAGGCCGGGCTGGAAATCACACCGGTGATCGAAGTCGCCAAAGTAGCCTGGGATGCTGTGCACGGGAACGACCTGCACTACCTTGTCGGCAAGACCGCGAAAAAGCTCAACTTCGCCAAGCGTTTCATGCCCGGGCGGGCGCGCAAGATGGCTAAGGAGAACCTGAAACCGCTCGGCCAGTAATCAGCCGAGCAGCACCTCGATCGCCTCGACCAT
>SBHJ01000250.1 GCA_006226465.1 Alphaproteobacteria bacterium
AAAGACGCCGACTCGCAGCAAGCTATTACCCCAGCGGCACACCCGGCGCATATTTGGCGGTACGGATCGTCAGCGAAGTCTTGACGCTTTCGACGTTGGGCGCCGGCGTCAGCTTGCTGGTCAGGAACTCCTGGAAGCTCTGCAGGTCCTTGCTCACCACCTTCAGGATAAAGTCGATCTCGCCGTTGAGCATATGGCATTCGCGCACTTCGGGCAGCTCGCGCATGTGGTCCTCAAATTCGCGCAGCGCACTTTCTGCCTGGCTCTTGAGGCTGACCATGGCGAAAACCGTAATCGCAAATCCCAGCTTCGAGGCGTCAAGTTCGGCATGGTAACCGCGAATCACGCCCGATTCCTCCAGCCCGCGCACACGGCGCAGGCAAGGCGGCGCGGTCAAGCCCACACGCTGGGCCAGCTCCACATTGGTGACGCGCCCTTCTGCCTGCAGTTCAGCAAGCAGTTTCCTGTCGATTTCGTCCAGATTGGCCATGCCCAAGCCCCGCTAGCCTGATATCCAAATTGCACCACGCCGTTGAAACGAAAATCTCGCAAATCGGCGTCGAAGCTAATTTTATTGTTCCTGCCAGCAATTGTCCCGCTTTGCAACGCATTGAGAATGCTACGCCGGACAGGCGGAGTACATTGTATGAGGTTAGACTGCTCGCAACGCGCGGGCGTAAGTGATTCCTTGTCGGAGTAGCGATGTTTTTTGATGACCGCCTTGCCACTGTGCTGCGCCACCGCGCCGCCGGCGAGAATGCGGCGCGCACGCAATACCGGCAGCTGCTCGACCTGCTCGGCAATCGCAAATACGGCCGGGACGAGAGCCTGGTGGCCGCAGCCTGGTTACGGCTCGGGGCCTTGGGCGAGATGATTCCCGCGCCGGAGCGAGCCCGTATGGTGGCCGAGCCCGGCTGGCGCTTCCGCAGCCCCGAACTGGCTGCGCATCTGGCCGAGGACGAACCTGCCGTGGCCGCGGCCGCTCTGGCCCGTGCGAAACTCACCGAGGATGACTGGGAGGCCCTGATCCCGCGCCTGCCGGTTCGCGCGCGCGGCTTCCTCCGTTTGCGGCGTGATTTGCCTGCAGGCGCATTGGCGATCCTGGATCGGCTGGGTGTGCGCGACCGCGCGCTACCACTGCCCCCGCTTGAGCTTGACCAGATCGTCGAGGTCGATTTGCCTGACAGCGACGAGACCGAAGCAGGCGATCCGCCGAAGACGTCAACGACGGACGCACGCGGTTCCCTGCCTCGCGAGGTTCCCGCGCCCGCCTCGATCTCTGACCCCAAGGACCAGAAGAACGAGATTTCGGCTCTGGTCGAACGGATCGCGCAATTTCGACGCGAGCGCGAGGCTGCTTCGGCGCACAGCGATGAATATGCGCCGCTTCTGCCACTGGAAGATGCGCCGACGCGAACCGAAACTGCGATCCCCGGATTTGCCTTTGCCGCCGATGCCGCAGGACGGATCGAGTGGGCGGATTCGCGCGTTGCGCCGATGGTGGTCGGCAAGCGGCTCGTCGCCCCGCGCCGACTAGGAGACGAGAGCGCCCCAACGGCAATCGCTCGCGCCTTTGCGCGCCAACAGGTGATCGAACATGCAACCATGATGCTTGAAGGCGCGCCAGACATATGCGGCGAGTGGATCGTCGATGCTCACCCGCGCTTTTCGCGATCGAGCGGGCGTTTCCACGGCTATGTCGGAAGGTTCCGCCGCCCCGCCCCGGTCATCGGCCCTGAACAGCGCCGCGCAAACGAGGCCGACCGTATTCGCCAGTTACTGCACGAATTGCGCACGCCGGTGAACGCGATGCAGGGCTTTGCCGAAGTGATCCAGCAGCAATTGTTCGGGCCTGCCCCGAATGAATATCGGGCACTCGCAGCCAATATCGCCGGCGATGCCGCGCGAATCCTCGCCGGCTTTGACGAGTTGGAAAGACTGGCCAAACTGGAGGGCGGTTCGTTGCAGCCGGAGCCGGGCGAGTGCGACCTGGTACCAATCGTGCGCACCATGGTTGAACAGCTCGCGCAGGTCCTGGCCCCGCGCATGGCAACGCTTGAACTCGAAGCGCCATCCCACGGGCCTGTCCTTGTTTCCCTCGAACAGGGTGAGGCGGAAGCGCTCGCCTGGAGGCTCCTGGCAACGCTCGCCGGAGCCTGCTCGGCCGGGGAGGTGCTGACAATTTCAATTGCGCTCGATGGCGATCAGGCAGTTCTCGATTGCGGGCTTCCCGGCCAGCTGATTGCCGAAGATGACATATTTTCGGCGCGAACCCGGCCTGCGACAGGGGGCCTGAGCGCCGGGCTGTTCGGGGCCGGATTCAGCTTGCGGCTGGCGCGGGCAGAAGCCCAGGCCGCGGGAGGCAAGTTGGTCCACGAAGAGGATCGGGTCAGGCTTTCGCTCCCGCACTTGACCGCATCGGATGGCCTGCCTAGCGATGAGCCGGTGACGCGAAGCAGGAAGGGTCTGGCGCAGAGCTAGTCCCAATTCCCACTGGAGGGGGCGGCAATTGGTCTCGATGCTTGATCCCCCGTCACGCGGTTCGCGCGCCGAATTCCTCCCGCAATTTGGGCAACGCGTCCTCCTGACCGTCGATACCGAGGAGAATTTCGACTGGGACGCCCCGTTCAGTTCAACCGAATTCGGCCTTGAGCACGTCATGAGGCTGCGCAAGTTCCAGGAGTTTTGCGAAGGCCTGGGAGTAAGCCCGGTCTATCTGGTCGACTGGCCGATCGCAACTTCGAGCCTGGCAGTGGAATTGCTCTCGGATGCGGTCAGTCGCGGCAGGGCCGAGGTTGGCATCCAGCTCCATCCCTGGGTTAATCCGCCCAAGACGGAGGAAGTGAACGAGCACAATTCCTATGCGGGCAACCTCCCGCCGGCATTGGAGCGCGAGAAGTTCTTCCGACTGCGAGACGAGATTGCGACCCGGTTCGGGGTTCAGCCCTTGATCTACCGTGCCGGTCGTTATGGCCTGGGGCCCGAAACCGCTGCCGTCCTGAAAGATGCAAGCGTGGCGATCGACACTTCGGTTCGCGCCAATTTCGATTACAGCGGCGGGAGCGGGCCCGACTACTCGCAGCATCCCCTTTGGCCCTATTGGGTCGATTCTGGGCATCGCCTGCTCGAACTGCCGGTCACCTCGGTCTATTGGGGCATGCTGCGCAAGCAGGGCCGTTCGTTGTTCCCGCTAACCAGGCGCATCCCCAAGCTCGGCGGTTTGATGGCGCGGCTGGGGCTACTGGAACGGATCGCACTGACGCCCGAGGGGGTTACGGTGGAAGAGGCGATACGCGGAATCGATATCGCCGTGGATGACGGGCTGCCGATCCTGGTGCTGTCGTTTCACTCGCCTTCGGTCGATATTGGCTACACACCCTATGTTCGCAGCGAAGAAGATCTCGACCGGCTCTACGACTGGTTCCGCCAGGTCTTTGCCTATTGCCGCAAGCTGGGAGTGAAACCGACGAGCGTAGCGGAAATCATGGCTGCAACAGTCCTTGATTGATCGGTGCTTGTAACAGTGCACCGTGCATTGTAGGGCGCACGCCGCATCACTGCTTCCGGAAGCGGGCCTGTAGCTCAGTTGGTTAGAGCTGGCCGCTCATAACGGCTAGGTCGCGGGTTCGAATCCTGCCGGGCCCACCACCGGCGGCGGAAGATGCGGAAGACAAGGTCGGGGAGTAGCGCAGCCTGGTAGCGCATCTGCTTTGGGAGCAGAGGGTCGCAGGTTCGAATCCTGTCTCCCCGACCAGCCCTTTGGCCTGAAATTTGTCCGGAGGAGATCTTGCGCCGAAGAATTCGCAAGCGATTGCGCAGCGGGATGATTTTCTCTCGCCGATCGACAAGCCATCATTCAAGCCTGCTTGATGCAGTTCACCATCCACCCCTGTAGTTGACGATTTGAACATGGGAATCCCGGCTGATACGCGGCAAGTAAGCACCCATC
>SBHJ01000266.1 GCA_006226465.1 Alphaproteobacteria bacterium
TAGATCGCGAGATAGGTGCTCTCATTACCGACATGGATGGTCCAGCCGCCCATTTGCGATTTACCACGCCAGCGCTCGTGCCAATCGCACAATTGTTCAAACAATTTGGCGCTGCGTTCGGGGTCGGTAACGGTAATGTTTGCGTGTTCTAGCTGGCCCTTGGGCATTGAAAGCACTCCTGATTTTCAGCCTCTGAGTGAGCGAGAGGCGATGATTGCGAATCGAGTGCCCACGCTTTTGCAATCTTAAGTTTACTTGAGGTCAAGAAAATTTTTTGGCAGATGAGTCGACGTGCGGCTCGCTGAGGTCAATGTGACCCAATAAAGACAAAAGGAGATCGAAAGCGATGGAACCAAGATTGCGCACATCGGACCTGATCCCGATCGGCGAGATGGCAAGGCGCACAGGCCTATCTGTCTCGGCGATCCGATTCTATGAGGACAAGGGGCTAGTCGAGCCGATCCGCAATGCCGGGAACCAACGGCGATTCCTGCGCAGCGATATCCGGCGGTTGAGCTTCATCCTGATCGCTCAGCAGCTTGGCCTTGCCTTGTCGGACATCGAGGAACAATTGCGCAAGCTCCCCCAGGGTCGCACTCCCAACGCCAAGGATTGGCAAAAGATCAGCACTTCGATCCGCGAGCAGCTTGATCGCAAGATCGCCCTGCTCGAGAAAACACGCGACCAACTGGATGGCTGCATTGGTTGCGGCTGTCTGAGCCTGTCTCATTGCCAGCTTTACAATCCGGACGACCAGCTCGGCGCAGCCGGTCCGGGGCCGCGCAAGGTTTTGGGTTAGCCGGTCGGCTACGTTTTTGATCAGGGATTTCGCGTGACAATTCTTGCCCTTTCGCTCGTGGTGGTTGCAGCCTTTACCCACGCAATATGGAACTTGCTTGCGAAGAAGGCTGCCCCAGCCGGACCGCCATTTGTAGCCGCCTACACTTTCCTTTCGGCAGTGATTTACGCCCCCGTCGCCGCTTGGGCTGTGATCCGGTTTGGTTTCCCGATGACCTGGCTCGCCTTTGCCTGCATCCTTGTGAGCGGCCTGGTGCATCTGGCCTATAGCCTGGTGTTGCAGCGTGGATACCAGGTTGCCGATCTCTCGGTAGTCTATCCGGTTGCGCGCGGCACCGGCCCGCTGCTCTCTGCGATCGGGGCCTTCGTCTTGCTGGGCGAGACAGTCACGTTTCCCGCATTGTTGGGGCTCGCGGGTGTGGTTGGCGGGATTCTGTTGCTAGCCACCGGAGGGCGTGTTGGGCGGCTGGCTGATCCCTCTGCCCGCAAAGGCGTTGCCTGGGGCGGTGCAACCGGCGGGCTCATTGCTGCCTACACTGTGGTCGATGGATGGGGGGTAAAGCTGCTGGGAATCAATCCAATCCTGCTGGACTGGTTCTCCAACGCCTTGCGCACGACCCTGCTCTTGCCATCGATGTTGCGCAACTGGACCGATTTTCGAACTCGGATGGAGGGCTATTGGCTGCTCGCCATCGCGGTGGGCCTGCTGTCGCCGCTCGGCTATATCCTGGTGCTCACCGCACTCCAGATGGGCGCGCCACTGCATGTCGTCGCCCCGGCGCGCGAGATGTCGATGATGATAGGGGCGCTGTTGGGGATGATTTTCCTGCGCGAACGGTTGGGCCCGGCACGGGTTCTTGCTTGCGCAATGATAGTCGTTGGAGTGATCTTGCTCGCGAGCTGATCGCTCTTTGATGCGGCTCAATGCTCCGGACCGAGCTCCGGATCGAGGTCGCGCGGCCGGGCGAAATGGACCAGCGTGCCGCATCCTTTCTGAAGTTCGGACCAATCGTCGATATTGCATTCGAATACGGCGAATGCGGCGGTCGGGAACTTGGCCGAGGCCTCGTCGAACAGCGCGTTCTCGTTCCTGGGATCGACCAGTTCGAACAGCACTTCTTGCAGTCCGGGATTGTGGCCCACCACCAGTACACAATCGTCCCCGCCCCCCTCATGCGAAATTGTGTCGAGGATTGTCTCACCGCTAGCGAGGTAGAGCTGTTCGATCCATCGCGGATCGGCATCGGGCAAAGCAGCTTCGATCGTTTGCTTGACCCGTGCTGCCGGGCTGGCGAGTACGGTGTCCCATCCCACCCCGTGCTCGCGAATATGCTCGCCGATCAACCGCGCTCCCTTGCGCCCGCGATTGTTCAGGCCGCGGTCGAAATCGCGCTTGGCAAGATCATCCCAATCGGACTTGGCGTGCCGCATCAGGCCCAGGATCTTCACGCTTGCACCATCACTTCAGGCAGAATCCTCTCCAGCCGATTCGTTCGTGCGAAGGTCGACGTTACTATTCCCCGAAACACCAGCGGCGACCCGTTGTAAAGCTTCCTCAAGCGTCAAGCGTATGACGGGCGTACCTTCAGGGAAAGCCGATAACAGTCGGCTGGGGAAGGCGGGGGAGAGCACCACGAAATGGCCCCTGTCCCCGGCAGAGCGGATCAGCCGCCCGAAAGCCTGCGCCAGCCGCGCACGGATCATCCGGTCATCATAGGCCGGGCCGCCACCCGCGGCACGCCGCGCTTTGTGCAAGATATCGGGCCGCGGCCAGGGTACCTGCTCCATCACCACGCAGCGCAGTGAGTGGCCGGGCACATCGACACCGTCGCGCAAGGCGTCGGTGCCTAGCAATGACGCATGCGGATCATCGCGAAAAATATCGACCAGCGTGCCGGTATCGATTGGATCGACATGCTGGGCGTAGAGCGGCAGGCCGGCCCGAGCGAGCCGATCGGCAATCCGGCCATGCACTGCGCGCAATCGCCGGATCGCGGTGAACAGGCCGAGCAAGCCGCCCTGCGAGGCCTCGATCAACCGCGCATAGGCCCCTGCCAATGCCGGTATATCGCCCTTCCTGATATCGGTGACGATCAGCACCTCGGCGCTGTTGGCATAGTCGAACGGGCTATCGGCGGCACTGAGCAAGGCTTCGCCCTCGATATGCGCAGCACCAGAACGTTCCACCGCTGCCTGCCATGGATCAACCCCTGCGCCGCGATCGATCAGGGTCGCGCTGGTGAGCATCACCCCATGCGAGGGCTCGAGCACCAATTTGGCGAAGGGCTTCATCGGATCGAGCCAATGGCGATGGATCCCGACATCGAATTCGCGCGCGTCGTTGCGATCGACTGCCAGCCAATCGACGAATTCGGGATCGGCCAGATTGTCGCCATCCAGCCCGCCCAATCGGTCGAGCAGCGCTTCCCAAGCGGATATGAGATCGATCCGCCAACCGAGCGAATGGCGGGCGCCTTCGATCCGAGCGCGGCCCTGGGCATCGAGCCAGTCGGGCGCATCGGCCAGCACAGCCTCTAGCCGGGTGCCGAGCTTCATCAGCGGCTTGCGGATCGCAGCCAGCGCCACTGCCGCTTCGCCGACCGCCTCGATCAATTCGCCCGGCAGGCCCGATGCTTCGGTCTCGATCCCGTAACCGGCCTCCTGTCCCCCACTCTCGTCGCGGGCATAGGTGGCCGAGCGAACTGCAGCCAGCAGCGCTTCGATCGGGCCAGCGGCTTCGCCATCGTGCAACCTCTGCAGCCAACCTTCGCTGGGCAAGGCATGTGCAGCTTCGACCGCATCCTCGACCGCCATCCCGCCTTCATCATCATAACTCGCTACGTCGGCCAATCGCGCTGCAAGGCCGCGTCGGCGCCCACGATTGCCGCGTTCGGGCCCAACGATCCAGCGCCGCAGCTCGATCGCCTCTTGCCCGGTCAGTGCCGCGGCGAAAGTCGAATCCGCCGCTTCGAACACATGGTGCCCTTCGTCGAAGATGATCCGCGTCGGGCGATGGGCGTGGTCCCGGCCGCGTGCAGCATTGACCATCACCAAAGCGTGGTTGGCGATCACCAGGTCGGCCTGGGCGCTGGCCCGTGCGGCGCGTTCGATGAAGCATTTGCGGTAATGCGGGCAGCCGGCATAGACGCA
>SBHJ01000249.1 GCA_006226465.1 Alphaproteobacteria bacterium
GCGCAATTCGGGCAGCCTTGATTGGTCTGCCACGACCGCGAGTTCCGCGCCGAATTCGCGCGCCAGCTTGGCCAGTTCAGCGGCATTGCCATTGGCGGTAAGCGCGACCACCCGCCAATTGTCTCGCTCGCGCCGGATCAAGTCGAGCGTCGATGCACCAATTGAGCCTGTCGCCCCAAGGATCGAAATCGATCGGGTCATGGATGAGCCGCCCACAGCGCTACGGAAGCGATTGCTACTGGCAATAGCCCATCGACCCGGTCAAACACCCCGCCATGGCCGGGGATGAGGTTCGAGCTGTCCTTCATCCCGGCCCTGCGTTTGAGCCAGCTTTCGAAGAAATCGCCTGTTTGGGCAAGGACGGCCAGCATCGCGCCAATGGCAAGAGCCACCGGTGCAATCAGCAAGGCCTTCTCTCCGGCATTGACGTACACCATTCCGACCGCGACCATACCTGCCGCAAGCATTCCACCGAGCAGCCCCGCCCAGGTCTTGGACGGGCTGATGGCCGGCGCAATTTTCGGCCCGCCAATCGCACGGCCACTGAAATAGGCGCCGGTATCGGTCGCGATAACCACACCAACCACGCCCAGCACCACGCTGACCGGCAGGCTGACCAGAGCTGCTACTGCCAGCCCGACATAAACAAGCCCAAATATCCAACCAGTCGCCTTGGCTCCCGCGGAGGAAAATCCGCGATCGACCAGTCGGGCAAACTCGAGGAAACAGGTCAGCCCGACCAGGACAGCGAACACATCGAACCACAGCCCGTCGAGCCACAGCGCCGTGCCGGCCACGGCAAGCATGACGACGGCCGAAGCGAAGCGGACCGGAAGGTCTGAGTTCTTCTTGGCTGAGGCGTCACCGTCCGCCAAAACGCCGCTCCCTCATAGCAAAATCATCGAGCGCCGCCTGCAATATTTCGGGCGTAAAATCGGGCCACAGAGTATCGACAAACAGCATCTCGGCATAGGCCGACTGCCACAGCAGGAAGTTGGACAGCCGCACTTCACCACTTGTGCGGATCAACAGGTCGAGCGGCGGCATGTCCGCCGTGTCGAGGTGCGCGGCGATGGTTGCTTCCGTCACCTCGCCAATCGCCGCAGCCTTGGCCGCGGCGCGCGCTATTTCCTGCTGCGATCCATAGTTCAGCGCTACCGCCAGCATGCGCGAACCCTTGCTCGTCTGCTCAATCGCATCCTCGAGCATTTCTACGATATCGGGCGCAAGTGATTGCCAATTACCAATAATTTTCAATCGCACGTCATTGGAAATGAATTCGGGCAGGTCCGATTTGATGAACTTGCGCATCAGGTTCATCAGGCCATCGACCTCGTCTTCCGAACGCTTCCAGTTCTCCGAAGAAAAGGCATAAAGCGTCAGGCAATCGAGCCCCATCGGCTCGACGCTGCGCACCAGCTTGCGCACCGCCTCAACCCCGCGCTGGTGCCCCATCGCGCGCGGAAGCCCACGCTTCTTGGCCCAGCGGCCATTGCCATCCATTATGATGGCGACATGCTTTGCCCGATTGGGCTCCTCGCCCATCAAACCCCTCCAGCAATCACCGACCTCACTGGGTCAGGATTTCCTGTTCCTTCTTGGCCGCCGCCTCGTCGGTCTGTGCGACATATTTGTCGGTCAGCTTCTGGACCTCGTCCTCGGACCGCTTGCGATCGTCTTCGGAGATTTCCTTCTTCTTCTCGTCCGTCTTCAGCGCTTCCATCCCGTCGCGCCGGACGTTGCGGATAGCAATCTTGGCCTTCTCCGAATATTGCCCCGCCAGCTTGGCCAGCTCCTTGCGGCGTTCCTCGGTCAAGTCGGGGATTGGCAGGCGGATGGTCTGGCCGTCGATCATCGGGTTGAGGCCAAGGTTGGCGTGGGCGATGCCCTTCTCGACCGCAATCACGTTCGACTTGTCCCACACCTGCACGCTCAGCATGCGCGGCTCCGGCGCGGAAACGGTAGCGACCTGGCTCAGCGGCATCATCGCGCCATAGACCTCGCACACTACCGGATCGAGCAGGCTGGTATTGGCGCGCCCGGTTCGCAGGCCCGCCAAATCGCTCTTGAGCGATTCCACCGCGCCATTCATGCGGCGCTCGATGTCTGCCTTGTCAAACTGTGCCATGGCTCAGGCTTCCTCTTATATCAAAATTTCAGTTGTCTTGAACGATGGTCTGGACACCCTCGCCCGACAATACGCGGGCAAGGTTGCCCTTTTCGCGGATCGAAAACACCACGATTGGTATTCCGTTGTCACGGCACAGCGCCACGGCAGAGGCATCCATCACCTTGAGGTTGCTGGCGAGAACATTGTCATAGGACACGGTCTCGAAACGCTTTGCCTGCGGATTGGTCTTGGGATCGCTGTCATAGACCCCATCAACGCTGGTCCCCTTAAACAGCGCGTCACACTTCATCTCTGCCGCGCGCAAGGCCGCACCGCTATCGGTGGTGAAATAGGGGCTGCCCACGCCGGCGGCGAAGATCACCACCCTGCCCTTTTCCAGATGCCGTTCTGCACGCCGGCGGATTACCGGCTCGCACACCTGGTCCATCTGGATTGCACTCTGGACGCGGGTGTGGACGCCGAGCTGCTCGAGCGCATTCTGCATCGCCAGCGCGTTCATCACTGTTGCCAGCATGCCCATGTAATCGGCCTGCGCGCGGTCCATTCCGGCTGCTGCTCCCGCCATCCCACGGAAAATGTTTCCTCCGCCGATCACCATGCAGATCTCGAGACCGGTATCCTTGGCCGCTTTCACCTCTTCGGCGAGCCGCGCGACATAGGCAGGATCGATGCCATAGCCCTGCTCGCCCATCAGCACCTCGCCCGAGAGCTTGAGGAGAATGCGCTTGATTTCGGGCATGGGCATGGGCGGTCTTGGTCCGTTCAATTCGTACTGGATTGCGAGGCTGCTTAGCGGCGAAAGCGCGCTTAGGCAAAGGGTAAGCTGACGCAAGATTCCATTGCGGATTGGAGTGGCTGCGTCCAGCATCGCTCGATGGCACTCCCCCCACCAAAACTCAGCAGCAAACTGGCACGGTTCAGACTTTTGGCATTGGCGCTGTTCGCAACAATTGTCGCTGTTGTTTGCACCGCCTGGTATTCGACAATGCGTGCACCGGCTGTTCGGTCAATTGATCTCGATCTTCCGGGACTGGGAAGCACCGATCGCCCGCTGCACCTTGTGCTGCTGTCGGACATTCACGTCTCCGGCCCCGACATGCCTCCATCGCGGGTTCAAAGAATTGTCGACCAGGTCAATGCGCTCGAACCCGACATTGTCATGATCGCAGGCGATATCGTCAGCGACAAGAGACTATCGACCCGGCATTATTCCACTGCCGCAAGCGTTGCCCCCTTGGCGAAGCTCCGGGCAAGGCTTGGCAAAGTGGCCGTTCCGGGAAACCATGATCATTGGCGAGGCATTTTGCAGGTAAGGCAAGAGTTGGAGAAGGCCGGCTTCACGGTTCTTCAAAACCGGGCCGCGAAACTGGGTCCATTGGTCGTTGGTGGCCTGGACGATGATTTCACGGGGCATGCCAACTTACCTGTAATGCTCAAGTCGATGGCCGAACTGAAAGGGCCAGGCGTGATCTTGAGTCACAGTCCTGATCCCTTTGCCAACTTGCCATCAGGCCCGTATCTGATGCTGGCTGGCCATACCCATTGCGGCCAAGTTCGTTATCCGTGGGGAGGAACGCCAGCGACCATGTCGCGTTATGGGGACCGATATGCCTGCGGGCAGGTTCGCGAACGTGGAAATACCCTGCTTGTCACGGCCGGACTGGGCACCAGCGTGTTGCCGTTTCGATTTCTGGCGCTGCCGGATGTCTGGCGCATAAAGATAGAGCCGCCGGACCGATAGGCCCGACGGCTCCAAAAATTTCATATGAAAGAAGATCAGCCGGCGACGGCTGCGGC
>SBHJ01000093.1 GCA_006226465.1 Alphaproteobacteria bacterium
ACCCCAGCATCGCCATCCCGCCGTTCACATGCATGGTCTCGCCAGTGATGTAGCCCGCCTCACGGCTGGCGAGGAAAGCAACAGCCGCACCAATATCCTCGCCTTCGCCCATCCGGCCCATCGGGATACGTGCGTTGAGCGCTTCCTTCTGCGCATCGGGCAGCGCATCGGTCATGGCCGTGCGGATGAAACCGGGGGCAACGCAATTGGCGGTGATTCCGCGGCTGGCGACTTCCTGTGCAAAGCTCTTGGTCATGCCGACAATGCCGGCCTTGGCAGCGGCGTAATTCATCTGCCCCGGATTACCGGTCGCGCCGACAACGCTGGTGATCGAGATGATCCGGCCGAACCGGCTCTTCATCATCGGGCGAGCAGCAGCGCGCATCAGCCGAAAGGTCGATTCAAGGTTGATGCGGATCACATCGTCCCACTCCTCGTCCTTCATACGGAGGGCCAGGTTGTCACGCGTGATCCCGGCATTGTTGACCAGGATATCGATCCCGCCCAGCGTATCGACCGTGGCGGGAATCAGTTCCTCGACCTGGGTGGTGTTGGAAAGATCACAGGTAATCTCGACATGGTCGCCATTGTCATGCTCGAACTGGTCATTCAGCTCCTCGCGAAAGGAGCGTAGTTTGGAACTGTTGGAACCGGAGATCGCAAGGCGCGCACCCTGTGATGCCAGTGCACGGCAAATCGCAGAGCCGATTCCCCCGCTCGCACCGGTCACCAGCGCATTCATTCCATTGAGTGAGAACATCAGCCGATCTCCTTCGCGAAATTCTCGATATCTTCCATGGTGATGAGGCTGACAGTCGTTGCCTCGCCATCGATCCGCCCGATCATCGGCCCCAACACCTTGCCGCCCAGTTCTACAAATTGTTCGATGCCGTCGGCGCGCATGGCCAGCACGCTCTCCCGCCAGCGCACGCGCCCGGTGACTTGCTCGACCAGCAAGCGTTGCTCCTCTGCCGGATCGGTCACGCGCGCGGCGGTGACGTTGGCATAGACGGGGAGCACGAATTGGCCCGGCGGGGTCGCAGCCAGCGCTTCTGCCATGCGGTCAGCCGCCGACTGCATCAACGAGCAGTGGAACGGTGCAGAAACGGGAAGCAGGATACCGCGTTTGATGCCGTGGTCCTTCACCAGCTCTACCGCGCGCTCGATCGCGCTCTTGTGGCCGGAAATGACGACCTGAGTTGGATCGTTGTCATTGGCGACTTCGCAAACCTCGCCTTCCGCCGCCGCAGCCGCGAGCGCGGTTGCCTTGTCGATATCCGCGCCGAGTAGCGCCGCCATCGCACCTTCGCCGACCGGAACGGCCGCCTGCATTGCCTGCCCGCGCAGCTTGAGCAGCCGCGCCGTGTCCGCCAACGAAAAAGCGCCCACCGCGCACAATGCCGAATATTCGCCCAGCGAATGCCCCGCGACACAGGTACCTTTGCCCGCCAGCGAGACTCCGAATTCGCGCTCCAGCACACGCAAGGTCGCAATGGCGTTGGCCATGATTGCCGGCTGAGCATTCTCCGTCAGCGTCAACTGGTCTTCCGGCCCCTCGCGCATGATGGCTGAAAGTTTCTGGGACAGCGCCTCGTCCACCTCCCCGAAGACTTCGCGCGCGGCGACGCTTGCTGCGGCCAGTTCGGTGCCCATGCCCACTTTCTGGCTGCCCTGGCCCGGAAATACGAAAGCTCTCATCAATGTCTCCTCAAGTCGGAGGCGCGGTTAGCCAGCGGTCGAAGGGCTGGCAAGGCCGAAGGGTACGATCCGGTTTTCGGCAGTGTGCCCGATTTCCGCACGACCGAGATAGGGAAAGCCTGCCCGCGCGCACCAGAACCGCGCAATCTCCTCCACCTCTTGGCCGAATTCGCGATCGTTCTCGGGCACATCGGTCACCGCGCCAAGCCTTAGGCCTGCGATGCGCGGAAGGGTGTTCGCGAGATGGAAAAACAGGCGATCGACTGAATAGACGTGCTCGCTGACCTCTTCCACCATCACGACATGGCCCTTCAAGTCAGGCATCAGCGGCGTGTTGGTGAGCATGGCGAGGGTTATCAGATTGAACGCCACCGCCGGGGTTTGCCCGTCGAGGCTGGGTTCGAGCACGCTGTTGTCCCCGCTCAGCCAGCGCAGCACCCGCCGCACAGCTTCACGCCCTCGTTCGCTTCGCGCGCTGACAGGCATCGAGCCATGCACAGGCTGCCCAATTCCGTTGCGATAAAGCGCAGCCAGCAGATAACCCATGTCCGAAAAACCGACATAGGTTTTTGACCGGGCGGACTTGTTCATTTGTGCGATTGCCGCCTCGGCAATGCGGTTGGAGCCGTATCCGCCCTTTGCGAACCAAACCACGTCAACGTCGGGATCGTTGGCGCAATCGAGCAGTGCGCCGAGCCGCTGCTGATCGGTCCCCGCGAAATGGCCTGCCTCAAGGAAGCATTGCTCGTGGAAGCTGATCGAATGTTCGGGAAATTCGCTCGCCACCAGTTCGAGCGCGGCGGCTTCATGCTCGCGCGTGATCGGCGTGGCGGGGGCGCAGACGGCAATCCGGGTCATATGCCTAACTAGCCGCCTTGCGTCGCTTCGCACAACTCAATACCGAGCGCGCATGAGCGAATTCCCCACTTACGACGAATTGCTGGCGCGACCATTCTTCTTTTGCGGGATCGGCGGATCGGGCATGTTGCCCCTGGCCCAGATCCTGGCCGGTCGCGGGGCGAGCGTAAGTGGATCGGATCGTAGCCGCGATCAGGGCCGTTCGCCCGAGAAGTTCGCCGCGCTGGAAGCACAAGGTTTTGCGCTGTTTCCGCAGGACGGCAGCGGAATCACCTCAAAAGATCAAATCCTGGTGGCATCCGCCGCAGTGGAAGACACCGTGCCGGAAATGGTCCGGGCGAAGGAACTTGGCTGCCTGCGCCTCTCGCGCGCAGAGCTCAATTCGATCCTGTTCAACACCAGTGGCGCCGGAATCGCCGTGGCCGGGACCAGCGGCAAATCCACCGTCACCGGCATGCTCGGCTGGATCATGCAGTATGCGGGACGCGAGCCAACCATCATGAACGGCGCGGTGATGAAAAACTTCGTCACGCCCGAACAGCCGATTGCCAGCGCGGTGGTGGGCGGGCGCAGCATCTATGTCAGCGAAGTGGACGAAAGCGACGGCTCGATCGCGCTTTACCGCCCGGCGGTGGGTGTGCTGCTCAATGTCAGTCTCGATCACATGGGGCTGGACGAATTGCGCGTATTGTTCGGCGACTATCTGGAACGCAGCCGCATTGCTGCGATCAATGCCGACGATGCGGAGGCGCTGGTGCTCCTCCCCCGCGCCAAAGATGTCGTGACCTTCGGGGTGGAGCAGGAAAAGGCGCAGATCGGCATCGTACCGGGCAGCATCGCCGAAAGTCCGATCCGGCAGGCAGCGCTGGTGGTGGACCGGCACGATCGCAGCCAGCACGCGCTCACGCTCAACATGCCGGGCCGGCACAATCTCTCGAACGCGCTGGCGGCGATCGCCGGCGCCGTATGCGCCGGGGTTCCGGTGGCGCTGGCGGTTGAAGCCCTGGGAAGTTTTTCAGGCATGGCGCGGCGGTTCGATATCATCGGCACCAGCGCCAGCGGGATCACGGTGATCGACGATTTCGGCCACAATCCGGAAAAGTGCGCCGCGACACTGCGCACGCTCAAATCGTCTCCCGGGCGGGTCATCGCCTTCTTCCAGCCGCACGGTTATGGCCCGCTCAGGCAGATGGGCCACGAACTGGCGGAGACGTTTGCCCGCGAACTGGGTCCGGACGATATCGCGATCATGTGTGACCCGGTCTATTTCGGCGGCACAACCGACCGCAGCGAGGGAACCGAGCGGATCGTGCGCCTGATCGCGGAGCATGGTGGAAACGCAGAACACATCTCGTCGCGCGAGGATTGCGG
>SBHJ01000049.1 GCA_006226465.1 Alphaproteobacteria bacterium
CAAGCTGGAGGCTGAACTACAATGAGCAAGGTGAAAGACGTCCTGAAGCTGATCAAGGACAATGAGATCGAATGGGTCGACCTCCGCTTCACTGACCCGAAGGGCAAGTGGCAGCACCTCACCATGTGTGCCGGTGTGATGGGCGAAGACGAATTCGAAGACGGGCTGATGTTCGACGGATCGTCGATCGCCGGCTGGAAGGCGATCAACGAGAGCGACATGATCCTCAAGCCCGATCTTGACGCGACCTGGATCGACCCGTTCAGCGCCACGCCGATGCTGATCGTCAATTGCGACATCGTCGAGCCTTCAACTGGTGATTGGTATTCACGCGATCCGCGCACCACCGCCAAGCGCGCCGAGAACTACCTCAAGTCGACCGGTATCGGTGACACCGTCTATGTCGGCCCCGAAGCCGAATTCTTCATGTTCGACGACGTCCGCTTCGAAGATGGCTATGCCGGATCCGGTTTTGCGATCGACGATATCGAGCTGCCGACCAACACCGGCACCGAATATCCTTCGGGCAATATGGGGCACCGTCCCCGCGCCAAGGGTGGTTATTTCCCGGTCGCGCCGGTCGATAGCGCTGTCGATATTCGCGGCGAGATGGTTGCGACCATGCTCGAAATGGGCCTGCCCTGCGACAAGCACCACCACGAAGTTGCCGCCGCGCAGCACGAGCTGGGCCTGACCTTCGGCACGCTGGTGCAAACCGCCGACCGGATGCAGGTGTACAAGTACGTCGTGCACCAGGTCGCCCATGCCTATGGCAAGAGCGCAACCTTCATGCCCAAGCCGATCAAGGAAGATAATGGCAGCGGCATGCACACCCACATTTCGATCTGGGCTGATGGCAAGCCGACCTTCGCTGGCAATGAATATGCCGGCCTTTCGGAAAACTGCCTCTATTTCATCGGCGGCGTGATCAAGCACGCCAAGGCACTGAACGCCTTCACCAACCCGACCACCAACAGCTACAAGCGCCTGGTACCGGGCTTCGAAGCCCCCGTTCTGCTCGCCTATTCGGCGCGCAACCGTTCGGCATCGTGCCGCATTCCTTACGGCGCAGGCGACAAGTCGAAGCGCGTCGAGTTCCGCTTCCCCGACGCGATGGCCAATCCCTATCTGTGCTATTCGGCGCTGCTGATGGCCGGCCTCGATGGGATCCAGAACAAGATCCATCCGGGCGACGCGATGGACAAGAACCTGTACGACCTGCCGCCGGCAGAGCTGGCCGAGGTTCCAACCGTGTGCGGATCCTTGCGCGAGGCACTCGGCTGCCTCGAGGCCGATCACGAGTTCCTGCTGAAAGGCGATGTCTTCACCAAGGACCAGATCGACGCCTATGCCGAACTGCTGTGGGAACAGGTCATCCGCACGGAAACGACCCCCTGCCCGGTCGAATACGACATGTATTATTCGGCCTGATCGGAAAGGCGGTTCCCCGGCCCGCAGGGCCGCAAGGGCGACCGCCCGCCCGCAGCGACGCGACCGTCAGGTCGTGTGAGCGAGGAAATCGCGCTCGCGGAGGCGATTGCGGAAAACAAGAAAAGGGGCGTCCGGAGCGATCCGGGCGCCTTTTTCAGTGCGCAACCGATTACGCGCTGTATCGACAGCGCCGGATAGTCTGATAGCTTGCGCCTATGGAAGTCGATCGCAGGACAATGTTTGGTGCCGCCGCCTTGCCCTTCGCGGCAGGAGCGCTCGCGGGTGCGGCAAAGGCCAGCGATTGGGGAACCATAGCCCACGAATACGACGTAACTCGAGAGATCATCCAACTCGAACACGGCAACTGGGGCATGATGCCGAGGCCGGTGCTCCAGGCATACAAGGCAATGGCCGAACGGGTGAATCGCGACACCAGCTATTATGCGCGGCGCAGCATGGTGCAGGATCTCGACCAGGTGCGGGCGAAGGTGGCGGAAGCGATGGGTGTCGCATTCGAGGAAATCACGCTGACCCGCAATGCGACCGAAGCGATGAAGGCGCTGATCCTGCAATATAATCGCCTGAAGCCGGGCGACGCCGTGCTCTATGCCGATCTCGATTATGGCAGCATGCAGGCCTGCATGGATTCGCTCGTCGCCTCGCGGGGCGTGCGCGTCGTCAAGATCGCCCTGCCCGAACCTGCCACACGCCAGAACCTGATCGAAGCCTACGCAGCAGCCTTCGGCGCCAACCCCGATCTCAGGATGGTGCTGCTGACCCATGCCAGCCATCGCACCGGGTTGATCCTGCCAATCGCCGAGATAGCTGCCATGGCGCGCCAGCGTGGAATCGATACCTTAGTCGATGCGGCACATAGCGTGGGACAACTGGACTTTCGCCTGCCCGACCTCAGGGCCGATTTCATCGGCATGAACCTGCACAAGTGGATCGGCGCACCTCTCGGCGTGGGCGCGCTCTACATTCGCAAGGACCGGATCGGCGCGATCGATCCCGACCCAGCCGAAGATTCCGGCCGCACCGATATCGTCGCCCGCGTGCACACCGGGACGCCCGACTACGCCGCACAGCTGACGGTTCCGACCGCACTGGAGTTTCTGGAGACGATTGGCGCGACCCAGCGCGAGGTCCGACTCAAGAGCCTGCGCGACCGTTGGGTGCGCCCACTGCGTGACGTACCGCAGGTACAGATTCTCACGCCTGACGAACCGGAATCATACGGCGCGATAACTTCCTTCCGCTTGCGCGGGCGCACCAGCCATGACGAGAACGTGGAACTCGCGCGCATCTTGCTCGAACACCACCGCATATTTGCGGTGCACCGCGACGGGCTCGCCTCAGGCTCGTGCGTTCGGATAACTCCTGCGCTGGCGACGCATGAGAACGAAGTGGACCGTTTGGTCGAAGCGATCCGGGAACTGGCCAGCTAGACTATTCGCACAACCCCGCAGCCCGTTTGGCAATGCCAGAGAGGCCCTTGCACTTGGGCTTCTGCGGTTGCGCCGGGTCCGAGGACGGCTGGCTTGAGTTCGAACTCATGCTGGGCATATCCATCCCCAGCATCACCATGCTGTTCGAACGATAGCGCACCCGCGCAATCCAATCGGGCTTCCACGCCACTTTCGGATCCTTCGGGCGCGGCGGATAGGCGAAGTCGCGCTGCGGACCATATGCGAACATGTTCGCCATCAGGAAATCGCCACCCGACTTCTTGACCTCGGCCGGAACGGTGCAGCTTTGCTGGGTAGGCGGCATGACCGTCTTGTCTGCCACCAGCTTTGCCACCGCCGCTGGGCTCAGCCATTCCCACATCGGTCCGCCGAATGCCTGCTTGGCCGAGGACGCCCACCACACCATATCAGTCGCCTGCCCGCTGCGGTCGGTCTTGGCCGACATCACCCAGGCGTAATAGCCGGTCGCGCCCGGAATCGCATTCCAGTTCATCGCAAAGGCACCGCTAGCCTGCACGGCTGAATTGACCTGCAGCGGTGCAAGGTAATCAGTGTCGAGATCGAACGAGATCTCGGGCGCGTAATTGCTGGCGATCCGGTGAGCTCCCAGCAATGACGAATTGCCGGGGACCGGCTTTGCATCCTTGGCATTGGGCCATTCGCCGAACGTCGTGCTGTTCGATTGCATTACACGCCATTGCTCGGGCACCGAAACCGCCGCTGCATAGAGATTGGGCGGCACCTGCCCTTTGGCGATCTTGGCGAAGTCGATCACCACCGGTTGGCCTGGCCCGGCATGTTCGCCGCACCCCCAATAGAGCAGCAGCCGCGCCTTGGGCATTTCCGGTTGGCGTGTTTCGCCCGGCGATCCCGGGGAAGTGGTGCCCGGCTTGGGGGAAGTCAGCGGGACCGAAGTACCAAGTCCTGCGCCCTTGGGCATGAAGTGATCCGCCTTGGCTTCACCAGATGCTGCACGGCTCGAACCGAGGCGCAACTGCAATTCATGCGCGATCCCGCCCGA
>SBHJ01000241.1 GCA_006226465.1 Alphaproteobacteria bacterium
GAAATGCGCGCACGTGGTGCCAATGTCACCGATATCGTGGTGCTGGTGGTGGCTGCCGACGACGGGATCATGCCGCAGACGATCGAAGCGATCAATCACACCAAGGCCGCCGGCGTGCCGATGATCGTGGCGATCAACAAGTGCGACAAGCCCGAGGCAAATCCGGACAATATCCGTAACCGCCTGCTCGAACATGAGGTCGTTGTCGAGAAGATGTCGGGCGATGTGCAGGATGTCGAGGTTTCGGCCAAGACCGGGGCGGGGCTGGACGAATTGATCGAGAAGATCCTGCTCCAGGCCGAACTCCTCGAATTGAAAGCACGTCCGGATCGCGATGCCGAAGCGACTGTGATCGAGGCGCAGCTTGACAAGGGCCGCGGCCCGGTCGCGACCGTGCTGGTGACACGCGGCACGCTGAAACGGGGCGATACCTTCGTGGTCGGCACCGAAAGCGGACGCGTGCGTGCACTGGTCGATGACAAGGGCAAGCAGGTCAAGGAAGCCAGCCCTTCGGTTCCGGTCGAGGTCCTGGGCCTGGGCGGCGTCCCTGCAGCAGGCGATGTGCTGACCGTGGTAGAGAACGAACAACGCGCTCGCGAAGTCGCATCGTTCCGCCAGCAGAAAGCGACCGAAAAGCGCACCACGCTGGCTCCGACCAATTTCGATACGATGTTCACGAACCTCAAGAGCGACGTGGTCGAATACCCCGTGCTGGTGAAGGCTGACGTGCAGGGCTCGGTCGAAGCGATCGTCAACGCGCTCCACAACCTCTCGAATGACGAGATCAAGGTTCGCGTGCTGCACGCAGGCGTGGGGGCGATCACCGAAAGCGACGTGACGTTGGCGGCGGCCTCGAAGGCGCCGATCATCGGTTTTGGCGTGCGCCCCAACGCCAAGGCGCGCCAGCTGGTCGAACGCGAGAAGGTGCGGATGATGTACTACGACGTCATCTATCACCTGACCGAGGAAGTCGCCAAGGAAATGGCGGGCGAGCTTGGTCCCGAGCGGATCGAGCATGTCGTCGGCCGGGCCGAGGTCAAGCAAGTGTTCCCTGCTGGCAAGCGCGACAAGGCCGCCGGCCTGTTGGTGCTCGAAGGCGTTATCCGCAAGGGACTCCATGCACGTCTTACCCGCGAAGATGTCATCGTTTCGGCGACCACCATCGCTTCGCTGCGGCGTTTCAAGGACGATGTCGACGAAGTCCGCGCCGGCCTCGAATGCGGCGTGGTGCTGAGCGATACCAACGACATCAAGCCGGGCGATAACCTGGAGGTCTTCGAAGTCGAGGAGCGTGAGCGGGTGCTCTAGGACCCGCTCATTACCTTCCCATGCCCCGCCAGCAATTCACGCCCGAGCAGCATTCGGTTCGCGTCCTCAAGGTCAGCGAGCGGGTGCGGCATATCTTGAGCGAATTGCTCGCGCGGCAGGAAGTGCACGACGAGCGCGTCAGTGCGGCCAATATTGCGGTTACCGAAGTGCGCATGACGCCCGACCTGCGCAGTGCAGTTGCTTATGTGAAGCCGCTGCTTGGCGCGGAAGAGGCGGAGATCGTCAAGGCGCTGCAGCAGAACACCGCCTATCTCCAACGCGAGGTGGCCAAGCGGCTAGGGCTGAAATTCGCACCGAAGCTGCAGTTCCGTAGCGACGAGAGCTTTGACGAGGCCGAAAGGATCGAGAATCTGCTGCGCGATCCCAAGGTCGCGCGCGACTTGGATGCCAGCGAGTCCTAGTTCTGTGGCACCATCCGCGCCTTGAGCTTGATCGTGACTTCCTTGCCCACGATGAAGCGATAGGCGGTCATCCCGTAGTCGCGCCGGTCGATCTGCATTTCGCCGCTGAGCGTGATCGCTTCTCCACGCGCCGATTCTACTGGTGAGCGATCGAATGTCACGAACAGCGCTTCCTCGCGGGTCACGCCGCGCGCAGTAAGCTTGCCATCCACGCTGCCATGGGTCGCATCGCGCATTACCAGCTTGTGACCGACGAAATGAACGGTGGGGTATTTTTCAACCCAGAAAAACTTTTCGCCCCGCAGCCGCTCCGTTGTGACTTTGTCGGGAGCGGTCAATCGCGTCGCATCGATCGTGACATCGACCAGTGCCTCTGACGGGCGATCGGGCATGATCGAAACTTTTCCGCTCATGCTGGGGAATCCGGCAGTCTTGCTGGCGAGGCCAAAGAATGCGACCTTGGCCGATACTGCACTGGCGTCGACATCCAGGGCGTAGTTTAGCGGTGCCGCGGCAATGACCAATAGGGCCAGGAGCGGCATGAATCTGGAGCGAGGCGACATTGTACTACTCCCGCGCGCTCCGTGCCCCGAAAAAGCCAGATGTGGATGAACGCGCTTGGTGCTGGCCTAAATGCGATTGTCTCGCATAATGGGGAAATGGCCAAGCTTTATTTCTACTATTCGAGCATGAATGCGGGAAAATCGACCACGCTGCTACAGGCCGATTTCAACTACCGCGAGCGCGGGATGCACACCATGTTGTGGACCGCGCAACTCGACGACCGGGGCGAAGAAAAGGCCATCGAAAGCCGGATCGGGCTCGGTGCCGACGCGCATCGCTATGATGGCGCCACAGACCTATGGGCAGACGTCACGGCGGCGCACACCGAGCGGAAACTCAACTGTGTGCTGGTGGATGAGGCGCAATTCCTGACCAAAGAGCAGGTGTGGCAATTGGCGCGGCTGGCCGATGAAGCCGGGATTCCGGTGCTGTGTTATGGCCTGCGAACCGATTTCCAGGGCGAATTGTTTCCCGGCTCGGCGGCGCTGTTGGGGATTGCCGATGCGCTGGTTGAGCTCAAGGCCGTCTGCCACTGCGGGCGCAAGGCGACGATGAACCTGCGCGTCGATGTACATGGCAAGGCGGTGAAGCAGGGCGCGCAAACCGAGATCGGCGGTAACGATCGTTACCTCGCGCTGTGCCGCAAGCATTTCAGCGAAGCACTGGCGGGCTAGGCCAAGCCCGCCTATCTAGGTGAAATGAACGAAACTCTCGCGCTCGCGATCGTCCTGATCCCCTCGCTAATCATCGCAATCGTGTTTCACGAGGTAGCGCATGGCCTGGTCGCCAGTTGGCTGGGCGATCCTACGGCCAAGGAGCGCAACCGGCTGAGCCTCAATCCGCTGCGCCATGTCGACCCGGTTGGAACCCTGCTGGTGCCGGGTTTCCTGGCCATGGTGGGTGGGCCGATCTTCGGCTGGGCCAAGCCGGTGCCGGTCATAAAACAGCGGCTGCGCAATCCGCGCTATGGCATGATGGCGGTGGCCGCAGCGGGGCCGGGCACCAATTTCGTGCTGGCGGCGTTGGGCGCTATCGGGCTGGGGATTATGGCGCCAGGCCTGGGTGATGAGCCGGGGCTGCTAGCGACCGGCCTGTTCTATTTCGTGCTGATCAACACCTTCCTTGGCATGTTCAACCTGCTGCCGATCCCGCCGTTCGATGGCTCGCATATCGTCGAAGGGCTGATGCCGCGCAAATATGTCCATTACTATGAAAAGCTGCGACCGTTTGGGCTGGTGCTGTTCTTCGGACTAGTTGCGCTGACCTGGTTTGCCCCCGAGGCGGGCGTACTGGAGAAAACCATCGGCCCGCCCGTCAACTGGGCGCTGGAACGGTATTTCGCGCTGGCTGAGGCGGTGGCGCGTTAAAGGCGCGACGCGAACCAATCGGCAACGCTTGCCTGCGCGGCCAGGTCGAGATGCAAGCCCAGCTTGCTGCGTCGCCACAACACGTCTTCTGCGGTTTGGGCGAACTCTTCGCGGACCAGATATTCCAGCTCGGCTTCGTAAAGGTCGCCCCCCATATGCGCGCCGAGTTCGTCCAGGCCCTGCGCATCGCCCAGCACCCGCGCGATCCGCGTGCCATAGCTGCGCGCCAGCCGGTGAACGCC
>SBHJ01000289.1 GCA_006226465.1 Alphaproteobacteria bacterium
AAATAGCATGGAATTGCTAGGGCCACCAAACGCAAAGTCCATTATTGATTGTGGTGACTTCGCACCGAATTTCGAACTCTATCGGACTATATGGCTACCCTAAGGCACCAGCACCGTATCGCGGGCGATCAGGTCCGTTTCAGGATAGTCGAGCGTGTAATGCAGCCCGCGGCTTTCGTGGCGGGAAAGTGCCGATTGCACGATCAACTCCGCCGCCTGGAGCAGGTTGCGCAGTTCGATCAGGTCGGTCGTGACGCGGAAGTGGCCGTAATAATCGCCGACCTCGTCCTTGAGCAGCTTGATCCGGTGCGCCGCGCGTTCGAGCCGCTTGGTGGTACGCACGATCCCGACATAGTTCCACATGAAGCGGCGGATTTCTGTCCAGTTCTGCTTGATGACGACCTCTTCGTCTGAATCGGTCACCCGGCTTTCGTCCCAATCCTTGATTGCCGGCGGATCCGAGAGATCGTCCCAGTTATCAAGTATGTCCTTGGCGGCAGCCTCGCCAAAGACAAAGCATTCGAGCAGGCTGTTCGAGGCTAAGCGGTTGGCGCCGTGGAGGCCAGATTCGGTGCATTCGCCCGCCGCCCACAGTCCGGGCAGGTCGGTCCGCGCATCAAGCCCGACCAGCACCCCGCCGCAGGTGTAATGCTGCGCCGGAACGACCGGGATCGGCTGGGTGGTCATGTCGATGCCGAGCCCGAGCAATTTCTCATGGATCGTCGGGAAATGCTGCTTCACAAACTCGGGCGGCTGGTGGCTGATGTCGAGATGAACATAGTCGAGGCCGTAACGCTTGATCTGGTCATCATTGGCGCGCGCCACAATATCGCGTGGGGCCAGCTCCATCCGTTGCGGATCGTAATCCGCCATATAGCGATGCCCGGTCTCAGGATGGAGCAGGTGCCCGCCCTCGCCGCGCACTGCCTCGGTAATCAGGAAGTTCTTGACCTCGAGGTTGTAGAGGCAGGTCGGGTGGAACTGCATCATTTCCATGTTGGAGACGCGGCAGCCCGCGCGCCAGGCCATGGCAATCCCGTCCCCCGTCGCGCCGCGCGGCGCGGTCGAGAAGAGATAGACGCGCCCGGCGCCTCCGCTGGCCAGCACGGTCGCCTTGGCAAGATGCTTCTCGACCTTGCCGCTCGCTTCGTCGAGCGCATAGGCGCCCCACACCCGGCCTTCGCCCGAAAATTTCTCGCCATTGCGCCCGGTGATGAGGTCGATACAGGCGCGCCCGGGGAGCAGCGTGATATTGGGATTTTCCTCGGCCGCCTTCAGCAGCGCCGCCTGCACCGCCCAACCGGTTGCGTCGTCGACATGCACAATCCGGCGGTGCGAATGCCCACCCTCGCGGGTCAGGTGCAAGTCCGCCCCGTCCTGGTTGAAGGGCACGCCCAGCTGGCACAGACGATCGATCGCGGCAGGTGCCCGCTCGATCACGAATTCGACCGTCTCGCGCCGGTTCAGCCCCGCGCCAGCCACCATGGTGTCACGAATGTGGTTTTCAAAGGTATCCCCGGCGTCGAGCACGGCGGCGATCCCGCCCTGAGCCCAGGCGGTCGAGCCGGAGCGCAGATCGCCCTTGGCCAGCACCAGTACGCGCTTGGTCTCAGCCAGCGCCAGCGCGGCCGACAGGCCTGCCGCGCCCGAACCGATCACCAGGACATCGTGCTGTTCAGCCATGATCATGTGCAACCATTACAGGGTTTTAATGCGACTCAATGCCGGTCTTTGGCAGACATGGTCGCACCACTTGGAGGGGTGAATGCGGGTTCTGGACCGGATTTTGTGTTCGATCAACCATCACTCGCCCGTGCTTGCGAGGGTGAGCTGGAACGGGCTCCATTATTGCGGCACCTGCCAGCATTGCCAGCGCCCGATCAGGCGCATCTCGCGCGGCAATTGGCGGTTTGACCGCACTTCGGCGTCACCCAGGTCAAATTGAGAACCCCAGCGTCCGGCTGATCTCGGTCAGGCTGCGTCCCGATTCCTCGGCCCAGTGATTGAACGCTTCCTGCGCTGCGCGGCGCGCCTTGAGCGAGGTCGGCTGGCGGTCGATCACCCTTTCGGCGATCAGTCGCGCCACCACATCGCGCGAGAGGATGAAGCCATCGACCCCCGCGAAGCGGAGGAAATATTGCGCCGTTGCTCCGCCCAGTCGCGAGCCGCGCTTGCCCAGTTCGTCGACCAGCCCGACATAGTCACTGCGCGGCCATTCGGCGATCCAGCGCCCGAAACCGCTGTGTTCCGCGGCAATCGCCTCGATGAACAGCGCATTGACCTGCACCGTGGCGATCTTTTGCGGATTACGGACGATCCGTTTGTCCTGGGTCAGCGCGTCGAAGCTGTCGGGCAGGCGATAAGCGCAGGCCTGGATGTCGAAACCGTCGAAAGCCGCTTCGAAACCTTGCCACTTGTTTTCGATAACCTTCCAGTTGAACCCTGCCTGGAAGATCGATTTCGTCATTCCCGCCAACCATCGATCATCGGTTTTTGCAGCCAGCTGTTCTGCGGTGAGCGGTTTGGAAAGCTTCTTCTCCAATTCTCCTGCACCGCCGTGGCGGCCGGCCGCAATCTCGAAAATCTCGTCGAAGCTGCGCATTCCCTGCTCCTAACCGGCTCCCGTCAGCTGGACGAAGACATCCTCCAGATCGGGCTCGCGCGTGGTCACATCCTCGATCCCATAACCGTGCTGCTGGACCAGCGCGAGCACCTGCCCGGTGCTGACTTGGTCGCGATCGTAGGTGATCTCGATCACGCGCGGCTCGATCACGTCGGCCTTGCTGAAGCCGCGCTCCATCATCGGTCCCGCCAGATCCTTGTCCACCGAAACGCGCACGATCTTCTCGCGCGCCATGCCCACCAGTTCGCGGGTCGGCTTGTTGGCGATCAGCTCGCCATGGTTGATGATCGCAATCCGGTCGCACAATTGCTCCGCCTCTTCGAGGTAATGGGTGGTCAGGACTACGGTCACCCCCTCATCGTTGAGCCCGGCAACGAGTTCCCACAGCTGGCGGCGCAGTTCGACATCGACCCCGGCGGTTGGCTCATCGAGCACCAGGATCGGCGGCGAGTGGACCATAGCCTTGGCGACCAGCAAGCGGCGCTTCATCCCTCCGGACAGGGTGCGGGAATAAGCGTCGCGCTTGTCCGACAGGCGCACCGCCTCGAGCAGTTTCTCGCTGCGGCGCAAATGCTTGGCGATGCCATAGAAACCGCCCTGGTTTTCCAGCACCTCGAACGGGGTGAAAAAGGGATCGAACACGATTTCCTGCGGGACGATTCCGATCGCGCGCTTGGCATTGCGCGGATGCTCGTCGATGTCGAAGCCCCAGATCTCTACGCCGCCCGAAGTCTTGGTGACGAGGCCTGCCAGGATATTGATCAGAGTCGATTTGCCCGCACCATTGGGTCCGAGCAGGCCGAAGATCCCGCCCTGCGGTACATCGAAACTGACGCCCTTCAATGCTAGCTTGCCCCCTTCACCATTGGCGCCACCATCGGGGGCGGCATAACGCTTCACAATATTGTCGATCCTGATTGCGGGGGGCGTGGTCATGCATGCAGCCCTACCGCTTTAGCTATGGTCTGCAAAGCACTCGCAAGCCCCGTTGCGAATCCGCGCGCTTCATTCTAACGGCTTGGGACATGAACATTGCACCGCCCGAAGTGATCCTGGTCGAAACCACCCGCGTCAGCTGCGACGGCGCCAGCCAGATACGCGGTGGCGACAGGTTCCGCCCTGCCGCCCTCGGCCATCCGCGCGTCTATCTCGAGATCGACGAGCATGGTTATGTCGATTGCGGTTATTGCGATCGCCGTTTCGTGCTGAAGGGCGGCATAGCCGACGGTGCGGACCAGGCCAGCCTGCCGGACATATCGGCAGGCGCCAGCTGA
>SBHJ01000325.1 GCA_006226465.1 Alphaproteobacteria bacterium
AAATCGTGGGACTACCTGAAGCGCCGACTCAAGGAATTGGGTCTTACGGGCCCGAAACGCGACGATGGCGCCGGCGGGGTCCAGCGGACGAAGGCCGATTGCCTGCAGATCTGCGCCGCCGGACCGATCGCTGTGATCTGGCCGGACCGGATCTGGTATCATTCGTGCACCGAGGAGGTACTGGAACAGATCATCCAGCGCCACCTGCTCAAGGGAGAGGTGGTCGAAGAGTTCCGACTTTCGGCGGGTTCCTGAGCTGGACTAATCCGATTCCTTATCAGGCAGCCGGTTGTCGACCGATGCATCGTGTCCTGTACCGTTTGACAGGAACACCAGTCCCATCAGGGCGCTCATCAGCAGCATCGAGAATCCGACGCCCAGGCCCACGGCGATATAGAAGTGGATCGAAACCCCGCCTCCCTGGCGATAGAGCAGGAGCAAGATCAAGGCGACGACCGACAAGGTCATACCCAGCATTCGTAGCATGAGCTTGCGGTAGCGCCGCCAGGCGTGTGCGGCGGTGTTCGGATCATCGAGAGGCGACCGGTCAATCATCCACCCCCCATGGGCTCAGCCATGCTTGCTGACAACGGGGTTCATCCTTCGCGATTGCCTATGAGCCACTTTGATTCGCTTTTTGGCGCAGAAAATGGCATTCTCGCGCACCAAGAGGAGGAGGTTTGGCTATGGATATTGCCCGTATCGTCCGCGATCGCAGTCCTTCGGACATTATCGGCTGCGATGTGTCCACCAGCGTCCGCGAGGCGGTGCAATTGCTCGCCAGCAAAAGGATCGGCGCTGTGCCCGTGATGGAAGGTGGGACGGTGGTTGGCATATTCTCGGAACGCGATGTTATTTACCGACTCGCCGATGAAGGCGATGCTTGCCTTGGCAGGCAGGTGGGACAAGTGATGACGGCGCCTATCATTTCAGTCGAACCTTCGACCCGGGTGGATGAGGCGTTGGGCCTGATGACCCGTCGGCGCATCCGGCATTTGCCGGTGATCGAAAACGGGGCCTTGCGCGCATTCATTTCAATTGGCGACCTGGTCAAGAGCCGGATGGATGAGGTCGAGCACGAGGCTGAGGCCATGCGTTCTTATATCCAGACGGCTTGAGTAACGGTCCGACAATACCTAAATCGGTACCGCATGGCTGAGACGGTCACCCTAACCCCAGCGGCGGCACAACGCGTCGCGCTGATTGCGCAGAAGCAGTCGGCGCCGGCAATCTTGCGTCTTTCGGTCGAAGGGGGCGGTTGCTCTGGGTTCCAGTACAAGTTCGATCTGGCCGATGCGCCGGATAGCGATGACAGCGTCAGCGAAACTGCCGGGGTACGCCTGGTGGTCGATCCGATCAGCCTCGACTTGGTCTCGGGAAGCGTGGTCGATTTCGTCGAATCGCTCGGCGGCGCTGCCTTTCGCGTAGAAAATCCCAATGCCGCAGCTGGCTGCGGTTGCGGTTCGAGCTTCGGGATTTAGGTTAGACCCGGCGCCCATCTTCGGGCACTAAGCCGTGCATGAAGATCGCTACGTTCAACATAAACGGAATCAAGGCACGCCTGCCGCGCCTCAAGGAATGGCTCGAAGAGACTCGTCCAACGGTTGCCTGCCTGCAGGAGATCAAATGCCAGGATAACGATTTCCCCGCCAAGGAATTCGAAGAGCTGGGTTATCGAGCGATATGGCACGGCCAGAAGGCCTTCAACGGTGTGGCGATCCTGGTCGATGGCAACCAAGTTCCTTCCGGCGCAATCGAAGTTCAGCGCGGACTGGGTATCGATGGCCCCAAGGACGACGAAGGCGAACAGGCGCGCTATCTCGAGGTCAATGTGGCCGGGACCCGGATTGCCTGCATCTACCTGCCCAATGGCAATCCGCAGCCGGGACCAAAGTTCGATTACAAGCTGGCCTGGATGGAGCGCCTGAGTGCTCGTATGGCGCAGATCTGGGCCGAAGAAGTGCCGTGCGCCGTGCTGGGCGACTTCAACGTCATCCCGGAGGACGACGATGTCTGGTCACCCAAGGCGATGGAGGATGACGCGCTGATGCAACCCGAATCGCGCGGGGCCTATTCGCAATTGCTGGCTGATGGCTGGACCGATGCCTTGCGTACCCATAACCCACGCGGCGGTGTTTGGACCTATTGGGACTATCAGGCAGGGGCGTGGCAGCGCGATCACGGTTTTCGCATCGACCACATCCTGCTCTCGCCCGAACTAGCCGACCGTCTCGAAGCGGTGGGGGTGGACCGAGAGCATCGCGGACGAGAGAAAGCAAGCGATCACGCCCCGGTCTGGGCGATACTTCGCAGTTGAGATCGCTCAAGGAAGGGCGTTCATCCCGCTTTGGGGGAGCGCCCTTCCCTGGCGATCATATGCCATTAACTCAGCGGTAGAATACGTGGCTGGAGATGGTCGCCCGCGCGACTTTCTTGCGAGTCCATGCCGGGCGCACGTATTTCGCATGGAAATAAAGCGAATCCTGCGCTTCGGATTCCCATAAGCCCTCATGCGCAATTCGGGCGATTGCCTTGGCGCGTTCCCAGGCGAGTGAACCGGTCCTGATCTGCGGCATTTGGCCATTCTTGACGAAAGAGAATTGCGCGCGCTGGTAAACCACGCCGCAATAGCTCGACGGGAACCGACCTGAATCGGTGCGATTGACGATGACCTGCGCCACCGCCAGCTGGCCGGCGAGCGGTTCTCCGCGCGATTCGAAATAGACCGCGCCTGCAAGGCATTGCAGCTCATCGCTCAGCGCCTGGCCGCTTTCGGTCTGCGCCACCAGTTCCTTTAGCGAATTCGCGGATGGCGACGTGTTGTCTTGGCTTGTATTGCCCTCGCCCTGCCCAATGGGCAGTGGCTGGACCACTTCTTCGGAAACAAACAGCGGTGCTGCCGTTTCAACTGTTTCCACGCCCTGGTCCGAGACCTGGGCTGAAGCACCGGTCGTTTCCGAACCGGCAAAAATCAGAATCGTGCCTGCAATGATTGCAGCAGCACTGATGCTATGGGTCTTGCGACTCATATTCCCGTACAATTGTGCGGTTGACGAGCTCAGACGCAGGCTGGGACCAGTTCGCGTTACTTGCGTTTTGAGAGGTTGGTCCGTTTCATGGCCTGCCGGCCGCCCCCCGTCTGCGTGCTAACTCTCTGGCCTTATTGCCATGCAGAGCCGCCTGCGCACCTGGAAGCTGGGCGGCCAAATAGTGGCCCAAACCCCAATGTAAAGTTAATCGGGCAATGTTGCGATGAACCGTTCTGCATCCGCGACGTTTGCCTCAATTACCCAGATATCAGGGTCCTGGCTTCGCCTTCGCGCTATGTATTCATCCATTTCTGTCGGTTTTTCAGAATTTTCCCGCTTTGCAGCAATGTAGGGCCGGGTACCATCAAGCTGAGGCATTCGCTCATAAAGTGTTGCCGTTTCATCACGTTCCAAGGTTAATAGCAGAATGGTCCCCGCGTCGCGTTCGCCGCGTGCAACCAGGGTTGCGAAACCGCCCCCTGCCTCGACCATACGAATGATCGCTGAGACTTCGAGATGGGCGGGGAGTCTTTTATCCACGTCTCAGCTCTCGCCTATCCGTTGCAGCGGATTGGGAAGCAGGCGGAAAGGATGGCCCCATGGAATGGCCATCATGCACCCGCCGTCTCAGGCCGCATCGCGCTCGATCTGGTTGCTCACCAGCGAATAGAGTGCTTCGCTACTCGGTGCATCGATAAGCGCCTGGTGCATGTCATCATCACGTACCAGGCGTGACAGCGCCGCAAGCGCGTGGAGATGCGTTGCTCCGGCATTTTCGGGAGAGAGGAGACCGAACACCAGATCGACCGGCATTCCATCTGCGGCAGCAAATTCTACCGGGGATTCGAGCCG
>SBHJ01000144.1 GCA_006226465.1 Alphaproteobacteria bacterium
GCTGCGCCCTGCGCATTGAGGAAGGCGGTTATCTCCGCATCGGGCCGGGTCCAGTCGCCCACCATTGCGACCACGCCTGCCTGATCGAAGGCCTGCCTGGTCGCTTCGCGCTCGATTGCCACGCCTTCGTTCACCTTGCAGGTGACGCACCAATCGGCGGTGAACCACAGGAACACCGGCCTGCCGCTGGCGCGCGCTTCACCCAACGCCGCTTCGCTGAACTCGACAGGCTTGAGGATCGATTGAGTTCCGCGCTGCTCCTGCTCGGAGTAGGCACTGGGCAGCGCGAGTGCGCCGAATGCCAGAAATGGCACCAGGATCAGCGTCAGAGGCAATAGGGCCTGCTTGCCTTGCCGCTGCACCCTGCCCGCCACCCAAAGTGCAACCACCAGACCAATCAGGACCACACCAGCCATTACGGCAAAGCCCTGTCCGCCCAGGCCACCTGCCAGCCATAGCAGCGCCAGCGCTGTCAGCCCCATCGGTATCGCCATGACCTGGCGAAACCGCACCATCCATGCCCCCGGCCGGGGCAGCTTGCTACGCAGAGCCGGAACTAGCCCGATCAGCAGGAACGGCAATGCCAGTCCCAGTCCCAGCGCGGCGAACAGCAACAATGCTTCGGGCGCGGGCAGCAACAAGGCGGCACCCAGCGCGGCTGCCATGAACGGCCCGGTGCAGGGGGTCGCTACAAATGCCGCCAATAGCCCGGTTGCAAAAGCGCTGGCCGGCTCGCCTTGGCGAGTGAACGATATCGACGGTAACTCGAACAGTCCGGCTAGATTTGCGGTGATAGCTGTGGCGAGCAGCAGCAGGAACACCACCACTCCGGGCTGTTGAAGCTGGAACGCCCAACCGACCTGCTCTCCAGCTGCGCGCAAAGCCAACATCAGTGCGCCCAACGCAACGCAAGCGAGCACCACTCCGGCGGTGTAAGCAAGTCCTTCGCGGCGCGCCTGCGCCTGGCTCTCACCCGCCCGCGCCAGGCTGATCGCCTTGAGGCTGAGGATCGGGAATACGCATGGCATGATATTGAGAACCAATCCGCCCGCAATCGCGCCAAGCAGGAGAACCCATAATGCAGGGTTCTCAGTTCTGCTGCGTATCGGCGTACCGCCGGTTGGTATCTCGCCAGAATCCGCCTCGAACCGCACGCCCCGCTCGCCATCGAGCGAGAGGATCCCTTCGACCTGGTCCGGGGTCGCGCCGCCCCTCAGCGGAATTTCCGCGATCAGCGTGTCACCCTTGCGGTAGAAGCCCTGCGGCGCGGCGTAGTCGATCAGCCGTTCATTTGCGATGAAGACATGCGGATCGCTTATCTCCAGGGCTGCCGGAATCGGGATGGCGAGGCGCAGGCTGCCTTGCCCGAGTTCGAAGCGCGCCTTGCTGTCAAGCAGAGGGGCAATTGCCGCGCGCCATTGATCTGCCTTGGCAAGTCCCAGTGCCGGGCGCGCAATCAATTGCGCCTGTTCGGGCACGCAGATCTTGTCGGTACAGGCAAGCCACTGGGCGCGAACTTCAAGTGGGCCAATATCGTCCTCGGCAAGGTCGCCGGAAGGGCGCGCTTCTATCAGTACCGCATATTCACTCTCATAGACGTGGTTCATCAGGCCCGCGATCGTCAGGCGCTGCGGCACCGGATATTGCGGTGCGCCGAACCATTCGGCTGGCCAACTCCATTCGAGCTGCATGCCCAGGCCTGCGTCGCCCGGATTTGACCAGTACCCGTGCCAGCCCGGTTCGGGCTGAAAATGAATCGCGTAAGTCTGGTGACCATCTTCGCGTGCCTCGATCAGAAGCAATTCGGCCTGGATATGATTCTGCGCGCGAGCCTGAGCTGGCATGGCAAGGACAAGAAGCGCCAGTAACAGCGCCACAAATGCACGAATTTGATCCAATGTCCTTGCCTCTTTCACAGCTGAGCCTCTAGGGCGACAGCAGGTAATTCGCAACGAGGCAGAAATGGGTGACAGGCGCGACTTGCTGATTATCGGCGGCGGATTGGTGGGCATGACGCTGGCGCTTGCCGCGGCACGCAAGGGCCTGTCATGCCATGTGGTCGATCGCGCAGATCCGGTCGAGCTGACCAGGGAGGACTTTGATGGGCGCGCTTCAGCCATCTCCACTGCCAGCTGGAACCTGTTTCGCAATATCGGAATCGCCGATGCGCTGGAGCCTTATGGCTGCCCGATCGAGTCGATCGCCGTACTTGACCAGATGAAGCCCGGACGGCTCGATTTCACACCAGAGCCGCACGAAGGATCGCTGGGGCGGATGTTCGCCAACCGGCAGTTGCGCCTGGCACTGTTCGAAGCCGCAAAGAACGAGGAACTGATCGCCTGGCACGCGCCTGCAGACGTGGTCGAGCGCGAGCGCGGCGAATTCGGAGTTTCGGCCACGCTCGATAATGGGACCCTGCTCGAAGCTTCGTTGATGGTCGCCGCGGAAGGGCGCCGTTCGCCCACACGCGATGAAGCCGGGTTCACACTGGCCAATTGGGATTACAGCCACCGCGCAATGATCGTGGGGCTCGATCACGAGAAACCGCACGACAATGTCGCCTGGGAGATCTTCTATCCAGCAGGACCCTTCGCCTTACTGCCGATGCTCGACGGGCCCGAAGGCCAGCACCGTAGCGCACTGGTTTGGACCGTGGCGGAAAAGGATGCGGCGGGCGTGCTCGCCCTGTCCGACCGGGCGTTCCTCGCCGAAATCGAAAAGCGGATGGGCGATCTGCTGGGCAAGATCACGCTAAATTCCACTCGTTCGTCCTTCCCACTCAGCTTCCAGCACACCGCCAAGATAATCGACCATCGATTGGCGCTGGTGGGCGATTCGGCGCACGGCATGCACCCGATAGCGGGGCAAGGGCTCAACCTGGGCCTGCGCGATGTCGGTGCGCTGGTGGAGGTACTGGTCGAGGGGCAGCGTCTCGGTCTCGACCTGGGCGATGCGCAGGTGCTCAAGCGTTACGAGCAGTGGCGCGCACTCGACTCCCTCATGGTAATGTCGGCCACCGATGGCCTGACCCGGCTATTCGGACTGCGCGGCCGGCTCGCCAGCGCGGTGCGACGGTTCGGAATGTCAGGCGTCCAGCGCACGCCCATGCTCAAGCGCTTTTTCATGAATGAGGCGCGCGGCATGTCGGGCAAGTTGCCCGAGCTGCTGCGAGCTTGACTTCCGATTAGTCGGTTGCGCTGTCAGCGGGGCTCGGCTGCTGGACCGGCCTGCCAGAACCATCGTGGAGCCGGCCTGGATCGACCACGGCGGCGGTTTCGATCGTGTTGAGAGCCTCCATCGCGTCGCGGTAACGCTCGGCATCGGCGATCCAGCCTTGCGCCTGCACAGCTCCGGGAAGCATGCGCACTTCCTCGATCGCCACATCGACGCGGCCACTCTCCAGCGCGCGCTTGGCCCGCTCAAGCCGCTTTTCAGGCTGCGGCGAAGGCGTGCTCTCGCGGCGAATTACGAACAACTGGCTGACTTGGCTCTTGATCTGGGCCCAGCTGAGGCTCCGCTTGTCTTCGATCAGCTTGGGCTGCAATCCCTCGAGCCGCGCCATCAGCTGGTCGAGCCGCACCGGTTCGTCGGAGAAGTTTATTATCGTGCGGACGGCGTTGGGCCAATTGTCGCCAAACCTCAGGCGTAGCTGGTCGTTGAGGTATTCGAGCTTTTCGCCCCGCTCCAGCGCGCGGCGTGCAGCGAAGGCGATCAACAGGCCTTCGGCGCGCGCGGCATTGCCCGCCGCTGCCTGCGTCTGGAGATCGAGCCGTGCGAGTCGCTGTTCCGCAGCGGCAAGGCGCTGGTCGAGCCCGCCTTGCTGCTCCGCAACACGCTCTACCGCCTGGACTGCCACCTCCGCAGC
>SBHJ01000180.1 GCA_006226465.1 Alphaproteobacteria bacterium
GCCTGACCGCACTCAAGAAGGACAATCGAGGCTTCGATCTCAAGCAGTTGCTGATCGGATCCGAAGGCACACTCGGAATCGTCACTGCGGCCAACTTAAGCCTGGTGCCTGCAATTGGCGAACGCGTTGTGGCGTGGGCGGGCATGCAAACGATCCAGCAGGCGCGCCAGCTGCTGCTGCATTTCGAGGCAGAATTCCCTGAACAGCTGGAAGGATTTGAAGTCATCCCTGCGCTTTGCCTCGATAGTGTTCTGGCCTTCATGCCAAGTGCCCGTTCGCCGCTGGCAGATCGGTACGAATGGAATGCTTTGGTAGAACTGGCGGCGCCGCTGGGAGCAGATTTTGATTTGCAGGAGTCCATGGAATCCGCTCTGGCAAGGGCACTCGAGGGTGGCATGATTTCAGATGCCGCAATCGCCGCCAACGAGAGACAGGCGGAAGACTTCTGGCAGCTGCGTGAAATGATCGCGCTTGGCGAACGCGCGATCGGTGCCGGGATGCAGCATGACATTTCTGTCCCGGTCGAGCGAATGCCGGACTTTGTCGAAACCGCAATAACAAAAGTCGAAGAACGCTTTTCGGAAACGACAGCATTGGGCTTTGGCCATCTGGGTGATGGCAATATCCATTTTCACGTTCGCGCGCCGCAAGGAGTTTTGGTGGAGCAGTGGGAGGAACAGGAAGGCAAGGAAATCAGCCGTTTCGTGCATGATCTTGTCACCCAATGGGGCGGTTCGATCAGCGCCGAACACGGCATTGGCCAGATGAAACGCGATGAACTGGCGCGGCTCGGAGATCCCGTGGCGCTTTCCATCATGCGTCAGGTGAAGCAGGCGCTCGACCCCAAAGGACTGCTCAACCCTGGAAAACTGGTGCCGCTTGCGCCGGTGAGCACAACCGCCTAAAGCCCCCCGCGTTCGGCCACCCGGCAGGTCCGGTTGGCTGTCACCTAGTTTATCGCGATTTTTTCCGGAGAGTATCCATGGCCAGCGCGCCGCAGCCCCAATTGCCACTTTTTTACAAAGACTTGATGCCGCTCAACAGTCGTGATCACAAGAGCTGGAAGAGCAAGAATTTTGACGATGCCAGCTTCATCGGCACAACCCACGCAATCCCGTTGACGATCGATGAATTCGTCGACGCCCAGCGCCAGCTGCCGATCGTATTTACCTCGGGCGAGAATCCACTTCCGATTGCGCTGATGGGTCTCAATGAAGGGGTCAACACCTTTGTCGGCGACGACGGAAAGCTGATCGATCAGGTCTACCTGCCCGCCTATGCACGGCGTTACCCATACATGCTTGCTCGCCTGCGTCAGGATAGCGAGGAGATGTCGCTGTGTTTCGATCCAGAGGCTGGCATTGTTGGCCAATCTTCCGACGGAAACGCGCTGTTTGGCGATGACGGGAGTCCCTCAGAATTCACCAATGGCATCCTGGAGTTCTGCCAGCGATTTGAAGAATCTGGACAACGCACCAAGGCATTCATGGAAGAGTTGGAAAAGCTCGAACTTCTGATGGATGGTGAGATTGCCATTACAATGAACGAAAATCCCGATAAACCATTTGTTTATCGTGGGTTCCGCATGATTGACGAAAACAAGCTGCGCGAACTTCCAGCCGAGACCGCAGACAGACTGCACAAGAACGGCATGCTGCTGCTGATCCATGCGCATCTGTTCTCGCTCGGCCTGATGAGGGTGATTTTCGCACGTCAGGCCCAACAAGGCAAAGGGCCGCAGGTCCAGCCTGAGCAAGCAGCAAACTGAACATTCTGAATTATTCAGTCGATCCGAGGGGTTGAAGCGCCCCTCGGTTCATCCTATCTTGCAGATATTCGGAGAGAGCTTCCCTCATGGTTCTCTTCGGATAGTGCGCCTTCGGGTGCACATCCTCCCTGAACCTTGGCCACCTCGTGCAATATGCACGAGGTGGTTTTTTATTACTATTCAGCGGCTTGAGCGATTCCGCCGATATGAGCAATGCGCGCCGCAGCAGCCCCCAACTCGCGGACAAGTCCAGCGACAAGCCCGGCCATTTCTGCAAGCCTTTCTGAGGGTTCTAGCAATTCCGAATCGAGGTAGCTCGAACGACAGATCTCAAGTTGGAGCGCATGCAGCCCTCGCGCAGGAACTGCGTGCCGATCAAGCACATACCCACCGGAATAAGGGCGATTGTGCGTCGCTGGGATCCCCTTCAGCTCAAGAAAGCGCAAAGCCGTTCCGGCTAGCGAAGAATCGCAGGACGAACCGAACCGATCTCCCACCACGACCAGCGGCGGATCGGTATCGCCCAGGCGCTGCCTGAGCGGCGGCATGGAATGGAGATCGATAAGCAGCACCGCCCCCCATTCATCGCGAATTTGCTCCATTCGGTGCGCAATCGCCGAATGATATGGGCGATGGATCCCCTCGATGCGTGCTTCGAGTTCCTCGTTCGATATGCGATCCTTCCAGATCTCACCAAAGCCCGAAAGGCGGCGCGGAATCAGCCCGAGACCGCTGCGTGCACGCCGATTTGCCTGCGAATGGCGCGGCAGATCGCCCTTCTCGCCAACGACCATGCCCCAATCCATGTCTTCGCGCGCGCGATTGAGATCGAGCATGGCACGCGGTGCGTGCGCTACAATTAGGGGGACGCCGGTCAACCGGGCGATTTCTGCAGCCAATTTATCGGCATAGCGATCTTCCAGCCGGACACTGGTCGAGCCGGCTTGGCGCATGCGGTTGGTTACCGAATCAGGATAGTCGCGTCCCGCATGCGGTACCGAGATCAGGACAGGCAAAGGCGAGTTGCGCGGAATTTTGAGCGTGAAAGCATGTTTTCCGCTCCCTTCGATGATTCCACCAAACTCGACCCGCGAATCTAGACCATTTTGCACTGCTTCAGTCATCGTGACTGTGCTGCCCGTTCATCGGGCCTGTGTCAAAGCAGGGCATGCGTTCGTGACGGAATGATTTCTTAAATGGTTGAGGTTAAGGAGCGGGCATGACGAGCAACAATGGCCTCAGGATACTCCTGGCTGAAGATGAAGAAGCAATGCGGACATATCTGGCCCGCGCTCTTACTTCCGCCGGCTACCAGGTGGTGAGCGTGGATCGCGGAACCGAAGCCGCGCCGCTGCTCGAATCCCAGCATTTCGACTTGTTGCTGTCCGACATTGTAATGCCCGAAATGGACGGGATCGAATTGGCGCAGGTTTGTTCCGAGGTCAGTCCTCGCACAAAAGTGATGTTCATCACCGGATTTGCCGCCGTTTCGCTGCGCGCCAGCAAGGAACAACCCCAAGCAAAGGTACTATCCAAGCCATTCCATCTGCGCGACCTGGTGCTGGAAGTTGAACGTATGTTCGAAGGTCACCAGGAAGCTTCGCTATAATCTTGGGCGAAACGCTTGCATGGTACGAATGCCCAAGCTAAAGGGCGCCTCCGCCGCGCAGGTCGCGGCCAATTTCGATGGCTCGGGCGTATAGCTCAGTGGTAGAGCACTATGTTGACATCGTAGGGGTCGGAAGTTCAATCCTTCCTACGCCCACCATCGAAACCCAATCTGGAACGGGCATCGCGCAAGCGGTGCCTTTTTCGTTTCCGCTGTTCACTTGCGCACGTAGCCTCCTCTGCTAAAGCGCGGCCAGAAACATCCGACTTGCAAATAGAACAGGGCTGACATGCAGAAAATTCAGGTCAAGAATCCCGTCGTCGAACTCGACGGCGACGAGATGACAAAGATCATTTGGCAATGGATCCGCGAACGTTTGATCCTGCCCTATCTCGACATCGACCTGAAGTACTACGACCTGTCGATCGAATATCGCGATGAGACCAATGACCAGGTCACAGTTGATGCAGCCAATGCCATCAAGC
>SBHJ01000020.1 GCA_006226465.1 Alphaproteobacteria bacterium
CGAGAAAATACCTTCAAAGCGCTACAAATCTGCCGCAGCGGTGGATTTTCTTGACTTTACGTATTTTGCCAACCCGCCAAATAGCATAAATTCCACACAAAATGAAAATGGGACAGAGGCACAGGATGATCAGATTTTTAACAGCGATCCTTTTCCTGATTGGATCAGCCAGCGTTTCCATGGCGCAAGACATCTACCGCATCAAGCCGGGCGATACCCTGCAGGTCGAGGTTCTCGAAGATCCGGGCCTCAACCGCAATGTTCTTGTTTTGCCCGATGGGTCGATCAGTTTCCCGATGGCCGGCACGGTCAAGGCGGGCGGGCGTAGTGTCGATACCGTGGCCAGCACCCTGTCAAAGGAAATGGCCTCGAACTTTGCTGTCTCGCCGACCGTTCTGGTGTCGGTCTCTGCCCTGGCGCCCAAAGCGCCGTCGCGCGCCGCCGCTCAACCCGATCTGATGAATATCTATATTCTGGGTGAGGCCAATGAGCCCGGCCGCAAAGAGGTCCTGCACGGCACCACCCTGCTCCAGCTTCTGGCCGAGGCGGGCGGGCTGTCCCGCTTTGCCGCCGCGAAACGCATCCAGCTGCGGCGCGTCGATCCGGCTACCAAGAAGGAAACCGTCTATCTGTTCAACTATCGCACCATGGGTGGCAGCGACAGCATCAGCGGTGCAACGGTACTGGCCCCGGGCGACGTGATCGTTGTGCCGGAGCGTCGTCTGTTCGAATAAGGCCGGATCGTGATACGCTCCCATATTCTGGTTGGCTCCGGATGTCTGACCCTGCTCTGTCTGGGTACGGGTCTGACCTTTGCGCAACAGGGCAGCAGCCCCGAAGACGGCGGCCCTGTGCTGACCTTCGGCCTCAGCTCCACACTCAGCGCGACGGATAACTACAACCTGCGCCCGAATGGCAGCGACAGCGCCGAGCTGTTCGACAACAAGCTGTCCTTCGGCTATGAGAACCAGCGCGCCAATGACATACTCCGCCTGGATCTGAGCGGGGTGCTGCGGGCCAATGAGCCCCCCGGAGGCAGCCACACCTTTGATGATCGGAACGCCCGGCTTGGCTATGATCGTGAAGGCGTGAACAGCACCTTCAGCTTCGGGGCTGACTATAGCCTCGCCTCGGTCAATTCACTTGATCCGTTCGATGACAACGCCTTTTTCGATGATGATCCGCTTGACGAAACCGATCTCGCCGAGGATCGGGGGGACCGCGAGCAGATATTGACCCGGTTCACCTTCGACACCGGTCTCAACAATCTGGTGGGCTTCACCCTCGATGGGCGTTACCGCGAGCAGGATTATACCGGCACCACCGATCCGGATCTGTTCGACAGCACGCTTCTCAACCTGACGGGCGCGACGCGGTTCACCCTCAGCCAGACCACCGAGGCACGGGTGGTGCTGCGCTTTGCCGATTATAGCGCCGAGGACACGGCCCGGACCGACCGGCAGACCACCAAATTGAATCTGGGGCTGAGGCAGGCTCTCTCCGAGACCGACACGCTTGATGTCTCGCTCGGCCTTCAGCAGATCAATACCCATGAAACCATTCTGGGCACCCGACGTTCGGACAAGCGAACCTCGCCGGTTGGCAATATTGCCCTGACCCGGGAATTGACGCGGGGCACGGTCGGCACAGAATTCGACGTTAGCGACAGCGTGAACGGCACGACCGCCACCTGGCTGGTCAGCCGCGCAATGCCCTTGCCGCGCGGCGCGCTTGAAATCAGCCTTGGGGCGACCAGCGATGTCTCCGACACGATCCGCCCGGTGGGCAGCATCGAGTTCAGCCACGAGATGCCGCGCAGCACCCTGACGGCAACGTTCGACCGGCAGGTCGCCACCAGCTCGCGGTCGAACGAATTGCGCACCACAAGTGCCTCTCTGGGATATACTTACGAGATAAACTCTCTGTCCGATCTGGCATTTTCGGCGAATTTTGCCGATTTGTCCCAGGCAGGCGGCCCCGCAGTGAACGACACCACCCGCACCGATCTGCGCGCCACCTATTCCCGCGATCTGACCCGCGACTGGCGGCTCTCTTCAGGCTATGAATACCGCCTGCGCGATGAAAGCGGAGTGGGCAGCGCCACATCGAACCGGATCTTTCTGACGCTGGAGCGCGAGGTCGTTATCCGCCCCTGATCTTCAGGCATTGTCGCTGCAAAGAAAACAGATCGTTCAAAGCCGCCCCGACACGCCGTTTGCCCGGCTTTTGAATCGCTTTTTACCCGGTTTTTCGTTAGAACATCAAAGGGGTGCATGGCAGCCGATAAGAGTGTTTCAGGCATGGCAAACAGTGCCTGAGCGGTTACAGGAGAACGTGAAATGTCCGTGACAGACTATTCCGGCCCGGGGGCCCTTGCCCGCCCGCTCAACCCAGCCGGCCTGTTCTGGTTTGCGCTCCTGCTGGCGGGCTCGGTGCCGATCTTCTGGATCGGTTTTGTCTCGCTGGCCGAGGCCTGGTCCACCGCCGAATACAGCCACGGACCGATTATTCCGATCATCTCACTCTATCTTTTCCTGCGGGAAATGCGCCGCATGCCGCCGCCAAAACCGGTTGTGCATGACCGCAGCGCGGGTCTTGTCGTCATCACGCTTGCGCTTCTGGTGGCGCTCGCGGGCAACATGACGCGGATCCCGGATATCGTCAGCTATGCCTTCATCATCTGGGTCGGCGGCGCGGTTCTGACGATCTTTGGCTGGGAGCGCGGCAAGCTGCATCAGCTCGGGGTGGTGCATCTGATCTTCATGCTGCCGCTGCCGCATTTCATCTATCTCAAGCTGACCATCATACTCCAGACGATCTCGTCGGAGATCGGCGTGTGGTTCGTGGCGCTGATGGGAGTGCCGGTCTTTCTCGAAGGCAATGTGATCGACCTTGGCGTCTACAAGCTTCAGGTGGCCGAAGCCTGTTCGGGGCTGCGCTATCTTTTTCCGATCCTCAGCTTTTCCTATCTTTTCGCGATCCTCTATCGCGGGCCGGTCTGGCACAAGGCGGTGCTTCTCCTGGCGGCGGTGCCCCTGACGGTGCTGATGAATTCCTTCCGCATCGGAATGATCGGCGTGCTGGTCAACAGCTATGGGATCGGGCAGGCCGAAGGCTTTCTGCATTTCTTCGAGGGCTGGATCATCTTCGGCGCCTGTATCGCGATCCTCTTCATCATGGCCGTGGCGCTCCAGCGGCTGACGCCGAACCCCAAGCCCCTCTCGGAGGCGATTGATCTCGACACCACCGGTTTTGGGGCGATCCTGATCCGTATCACCGGCATCCGCGCCTCGCGCGCCCTGATGGCGGGGGCGATCCTGACACTCGCGGTTTCGGGGGGATGGGCCTTGCAACAGGGCAAAGAGCCCGTGGCGGTGGACCGCGACCCCTTCGCACTTTATCCGCGGCAGATGGGAGAGTGGTCAGGAACCTTCTCGATGCTTGATCCGGATATTGAGCGGGTACTGGGGGCCACCGATTATCTTGCATCCTCCTTCAACGCCGTGTCCGAGCCCGCGCCGGTGGCGCTCTTCATGGCCTTCTATGACAAGCAGACCGAAGGCAGCGGCATCCACTCGCCCGAGGTTTGCCTGCCGGCCGGCGGCTGGGAAATCTACAGCTTCGAGACGGTGCCCGTGGACATGGGCGGCACAGGCTATGGAACGTTTCAAGTCAACCGCGCGGTGATCCAGAAGGGGCTGGCGCAGCAACTTGTCTATTATTGGTTCGAGCAGCGCGGCAAGCGCATGACCAACGACTTCAAGGCCAAGATGAGCGTGGTCTATGACAGCCTCATGATCGACCGCACCGACGGGGCCATCGT
>SBHJ01000063.1 GCA_006226465.1 Alphaproteobacteria bacterium
CGGAGAGGTGGCAGAGAGGTCGAATGCGCCGCACTCGAAATGCGGTATAGGGGCAACTCTATCGAGGGTTCGAATCCCTCCCTCTCCGCCACCTATCCTGAGCACCGGTCACTAGTTCAAGGCCTTCTGCGCAAGCCCGCGGAACAGGCGGACAGCACCCATATGGTTGAGGTGCTCACGCCCGTCTGGCTCGAAATCCCCGACACCGCCCGCAAGATTTTGCAGCGCATCGGCGCCGTGCTTGACTTTGCCCATATCAAGGGATGGCGGGATGAAGAGGCCGCGCTGCGCTCTGTCCGCAAGGGGTTGCCGCGCCAGTGGCAGACAAGGTCGAACACTTCAAGGCCATGCCTAATGCCGACATTCCGGCGTTCATGAAGGAGCTGGCGGTCGCATCACCCACTACAGGCCGCGATACCCTGCGTTTCACCATCTACAACGCCGTGCGGTCGAGCGAAACGCGCAAGGCCGTATGGACCATCCCCGGCGAGCGTATGAAGGCAAAGGAAACGCATATGGTTCCGCTCTCGAAACCGGCAGCCTCCATCCTGCGTCGGTGCTGGAAACTGCGCCCGTGCGATGGTGGCCTTGTTTTCTCGAACAATGGCGAGGTGGGCGGAGTTATTGGCTTAATCGCACGGCGAATGGGTCTGGAGATTGAGATTTGCTTGGTCGATGGTTGGTGATTGCTGATATGCGAACCCAGCTGATTTTGGGAGGTCTTGTGCTTGGAGATGTCATTGACCCGGTGATGCGGTCGCGTCTCGGCGATTTCGAGAGGGTAGGTGAATTGAAGTGGGTTAGCGAACCCATTCATCACGTCCGCCGCATTGTCGAATTTCAAACAATGAAAGGTGCCGAATATTCGGGGCGGTGGGGCTACTCAATAGACTTCGTTCCTGCCCTCGCAGGTAAAAACTTGCTTGGAAACGAACGCCGTCCAAAGCTCAGTTCGATCTCTGCATTGATCCAATCGATGAACTCGGACGTGTTCCAGATTGGTGCTCATTCAGTCGAACTGCATCCGATAAGCATCGAGCCGATATCGGGCATGAGGTGGCAAATGCTGCTTTCCTGGATTTTGAGTCTGTTGCGTCGTTGAATTATCTCTGCGAGCTATTCCAACGCCGGTCAGAGATGACATTTTCCCGCTTCTCTTTGGCAAATTATGTGCAAACCGACTTAGCTTGGGGTTTGGCGCTTCTCGCCTGCGGACATGAGGCGCACGGCTGTCAGCATATCGACAAGTTCTGCGATGATTTCGGCATCGATTCCGAGGCAGGGATAATTCAGAAGTCTTACGTCGAGGCTCGGTCGATCGCGCTTGGCCTGGACGGGTAGGGTTTACGGGTTCGCATACTCGTCCGTGTCACCAGCTCATGCAAGCTGGCAGTGGTAACGCGCGTTGCCGTGCCGATCTTGACCGTTTCGAGCTCACCGCTGGAGATCAACTCGTAGAGCTTCGTGCGCCCGACACCGATCATGCGGGCAGCATCATTGCTCCTGACGCAGATCGGCTCAACAGGTTGATTGCCGTTCATTCCGCCGGTCCCCCTTCACGATAGTGAGCGGGATTGGCGATCCAGCGATTTGTGGGGCTTGAAGCATCTATGGACGGATAGAGACTTTTGCGGACAAATCGCTCTGCTGCAATTAGTTCTGTAAATCATTGGTCGGCCCGATTTTTGTGACCGACACGCCCGGATTTGCGCCGGTAATGACGGATTTTGCACACGGATCAAAAGGGGGCTTGCCAACTCAGCGCCACCTGCTATCTAGAATGCTATTGCGACTCATTCGCATTCTCAATAGCATTCTAGAGGTAACTAATGGTGCATAAGCCTTTTCGCAGAGCCTCATTGCTCGCGATCGCATCCAACTTTGTATTCACCACGGCAGCTTGGGCGGAAGAGGAGAACGACAGCGCGCCACCGGCCGACCGCACCACAATCGTGGTTTCCGCCACCCGCACCCCGACAACAGTCGAAGACGCTCCGGCGACCATTACCGTCATCACCGATGAAGAGATCGCCGATACCCTGGCCACCGATATTCGCGATGTGGTGCGATATGAGCCCGGCGTGACTGTGCGCCGTGCGCCGGCGCGCTTCGGTGCGGCGCTCAGCGCAACCGGTCGCGCCCGCAACGAAGATATTGCCATTCGCGGGATTGGCGGCAACCGCGTGCTGATTCAGGTTGACGGCATCCGCTCGCCACAAGGCTTTGCCTTCGGCGCACAGGACGTAGGGCGTGGCGGCTATACCGACGTTTCGCTGGTCAAGTCTGTCGAAATCCTGCGTGGCCCGGCCTCGGCGCTCTATGGCAGCGACGGACTCGCAGGCGCGGTGAGTTTCACCACCAGCGATCCCGTCGATCTCGTCCAATCGGGCAACAGGGTCGGTGGCTTCGTCCGCGCATCCTATTCGAGCGAGGATAATGAATTCGCCGAAACCGCAGCCGTTGCGGGGCTGTTCGGGGATTTCTCCGCCATGCTGGCCTACACCAGGCGCGACTTCGACGAACTGGAAAACCGGGGCACTGTGGGCGGGATCGGGTCGGCGCGCACCCTGCCCAATCCACAGGATGGCGAATCAAATGCCTTCCTCGGCAAACTGGTGTGGGAACGCGGCGACCACCGCCTGCGCCTGACTGGCGAATATCTCGACAGCGAGGTGTTCAGCGCTATCCTCTCGGGCGAGGGCCCCGCCTTCCTCTTCGGCCCATTCCCGAGCTGGATCGTCGATAACCTGACCGCGCTCGATACCACGGAGCGCAAGCGTGTCTCGCTCGACTGGACCTACAAAGGCGACGGTGCGATCGATTATGCCCATCTCGCCGCCTATTGGCAGGACGGCAAAGACGTACAATTTACCGATGAGGACCGCTCGCCCGTCAGCGCGACGCCCCGCCCCGACCGGGAACGGCTCAACACCTTCGAGAACGAAGTCTTTGGCCTGACGGCAGAAGCGCGCAGCGTGTTCGGCAACGATAGCTTGCGGGCGACAATCGCCTATGGCGGCGACATCAGCTGGACCCGGCAGGAAGGCCTGCGCGACGGCGTCGAGCCGCCGATCGGCGAGGTGTTTCCGACGCGGGCTTTCCCGGCAACCGACTTCACCCTTGGTGGAGTGTTCATTGGCAGCGAGTTTGCCTTGTTCGATGGCACGGTGACGATCTTCCCCGCGCTGAGATACGATTTCTACGATCTCGACCCAATCGACGATCCATTGCTGCCGACCTTTACCGGCGCAGACCAGAGCGATAGTCGCCTTTCGCCCAAGGTTGGGATCACCATTAAGCCAGTGGAACAGGTCACGCTGTTTGGCAATTACGCGCAAGGATTTCGCGCGCCCACGCCGAGCCAGGTCAACAACTTCTTCGAAAACCTCGCCTTCGGCTACACCTCATTGCCCAATCCCGATCTGGGCCCGGAACGCAGCGAGAGCTGGGAGGGCGGGATCCGGGTCAATGGCAAGGGTGTGTCGTTCCAGGCCGTGGCGTTCTTCGCCGACTACAAAGACTTCATCAGCCAGCGGGCCGTCGGCGGGTCGGGCACCGCTGCCGACCCGACTCAGTTCCAGTTCGTCAACTTCGACGCGGTCGAAATCGACGGGTTCGAGATCAAAGCGTCATTCGATATCGAGCAGGGCTTCTACGGACGCTTCGCACTGGCCTATGCCGATGGCGACATCCTGACGCCGGGCGCGGCGCCCCGCCCACTCGACACGATCGATCCGCTCAACCTCGTCGCTGGGATTGGCTTCCGCGACCCGGGCAGCGGTCGTTTCGGTGCCGAGTTGATCCTGACCCA
>SBHJ01000133.1 GCA_006226465.1 Alphaproteobacteria bacterium
CAGGGCGTGATCGGGACCGGCCACCACCAACTCATCGGTATTGAGCCGGAAGGCGAGGTCGCCCTGCTTTTGCGCCACATCCACGGCGATGAAAGCGGCATCTTCCACTTCGATGCTGAGCTTCTCGAAGGGCGTCACCAGCCAATGCTGCCCTGCATCGTCGCGGGTCAGCAGGCCGGAGAAGGCGCGAACCATGGCATGGCGCGCGATCGGCGAACCTTCGTGGGACCAAGTGCCGTCGGCTGCGATCCGCATTGCGCTGTCGCCCGATTTCTGCGGTGTCCAGCTTTCGACCGGTGGCAGTTTGCGTAGCCGCACCTGCTCGGCCACTTCGGCGAGTGTCAGTCCTGCAAGATCGGGCGGCGGCTCATAGGGCATGGCTGCGCGATGCCAGATGGTGGTTAATTCGCCAAGCCCGCATCGGACACCCATGGTCCAAGCATGCCTTCGCTTGGCAGCACCGCCGGATTGGGACACCGCGCCAACAGGCGCGCGGGATCGTTGGGACCAGGGCAATGCCAACCGAGGGTATGCTGGGCCGAGAAGCCGAAGAAGCGCCCATAATAGTCTGGATCGCCGATCAGCACCTGCGGCAGGATCTCGTCACCCGCACTATCGACCGCTTCCAGTGCCGCCAGCATCAACGCCTTGCCATAGCCTTCGCCCTGGTGTTCGGGCAGCACCGCGACCGGGCCTACCATCAACAGCGGATGCGCGCGACCTTCCGGATCGGTCAGCGCCACCGGCCAGACCTGGATCGTGCCAACCAGCAAGTCTTCATCGTCGAGCGCGGCGAAGCTCAGCCCTTCCAGCCATGCGACCCCGTCGCGGATGCGATAGGCGGTGCGCGCAAAGCGGTCCGGGCCGAAGGCGCGATCGAGCACCTGCTCGATCATTTCGGCTTCGACATTCGCAAGGGGGACAAGACTCGGCATAGCCGCGCGCGCTTAGGGGGAGCGGCGGATGCTGTCGATGTTAATTGCGTTTGCGGAGGGCGTACTTCTTATTTCGGCGTGAGTTTCAGCAACCGACCATCGGGGCCATCTTCGAGCAACCATAGCGCCCCATCGGGAGCTTCGATCACCGCCCGGATGCGCGCGCCGACATCGTAACGCGCAAGTTCGCGCGCGCCTTCGCCCTCGATCGCGACCCGCACAAGTCTGTTCGAAGTCATGCCCGCAATCAGCGCATTGCCTTTCCACCCTTCGAACAAATCGCCGCGATAAAAATGAAGGTTGCCCGGGCCGATCACCGGGGTCCAGCTGATCGCAGGTGCGGCGAGGTCCGGGCGGGTATCGTGATCGGGGATGGGGGTGCCATCGTAATGGATACCGTTCGAAACCACCGGCCAGCCATAGTTCTGCCCTGGATTGACGAGGTTGAGCTCGTCACCACCGCGCGGGCCGTGCTCCATATCCCACAGGCGCCCTTCGCCATCGAAGTCCAGCCCCAGCACATTGCGGTGGCCGTATGACCAGATCTCGTCGCTGGGCGAACCCATATGGGCAAAGGGATTTTCTGGTGCGGGCGTGCCATCGAGATTGAGCCGCAAGACCTTGCCCAGGTTGGTCGAAAGGTCCTGCGCCGGTGTGAACTTCTGGCGATCCCCGCTCGAGACATAGAGATATTGCTCATCGGGCGAGATCAGCAGCCGGTGCGAAAAATGCCCGCGCCCGGTGACCTTGGGCACCTGTCGCCAGATCACCGAAAGGCCCTCGATGGTGCAGTGCGTTGCTTCGGGACAGACCAGCAGGCCTTTGCCCACGGCCGCACCGCGCGTGCCATCACTGCCCGCTTCGACCCAACTGAGGTAGATCGTGCGCGATCCGATCGTATTGGCCGCCTCGCTCGGCAGGAAAGCCACGTCGCCCAGACCACCTTGTCCGCCCAGATCGACATCGATCAGTGCGTCGATCTCGATCTCATTTCCGCTGGCAGTGTCGATCGCCCGGATCGTCCCGCCCTTTTCGGTGACCATCAGCACCTGCGTCCCCGGCACGAAGGCGGCCGCCCAGGGCCGATCGAATGTGCCGTACTCGCTGACAGTGAAGGCGTCGCTGCTGTCCACATCTGATGCCTGGCTGCAACTTGCCGCAAACACCATCGCCGGGAATATTGCGAGTTTGAGGGCCTTCACGATGTTCATGCTTTCCAATCCTGTGACAATCGGCGTGGACGAAGCCGGGCGCGGTCCCTTGGCGGGGCCGGTGGTCGCGGCTGCGGTTGTCCTGGGTGCATCATGCCCCAAGGGGTTGGACGATTCCAAGAAGCTTTCGGCCAAACGGCGCGCCACGCTCGACGAACAAATCCGCGCCACCTGCGGCTGGGCCGTGGGCGTGGTCGAGCCGGAGGAGATCGACCGGATCAACATATTGCGCGCGACCATGCTGGCGATGACCAAGGCGGTGGCCGGATTGATCGAGAAGCTGGGAACCGAACCCGGCGCAATTCTGATCGACGGCAATCTCACCCCGCATGGCCGGTGCGACGCATGGCGCTGGGACGCGCGCGCCATCGTGGGAGGCGATGCGCTGGAACCGTGCATCTCTGCCGCGAGCATCGTCGCCAAGGAATGGCGCGACCGGCTGATGATCGCCGCGGCCCAGCAGCACCCGCATTACGGGTGGGAGCGGAACAAGGGCTATGGCTCGGCCGAACATATGGCGGCGCTACGTCAACATGGCCCCACGCCGCTCCACCGCCAGAGCTTTGCCCCGGTGGCCCAGGCGGTGCTGATTTAGGGTTGCGGCTCGAGGCTGGCTGTCCGCGAACGGGTCAAATATAGTATTCGCAGGCGATACTCTCATTGTGCCGGCATACTTGTGCCTACGAGCCGCGCTGCGCTACGATGCCTCGGTCAAAAAGGGGAAATTTCGTGCTCAAGCGACTGCTCATCATCGCAACTCCGCTTCTCGTCGTGGCTTGCACTACCGATCGCGAAGCGAACAACCTCTCCGAAAGTGCAGCCGAAGGCAGAGCGTTCGCGCAGGCAAACTGCGGCAGCTGTCACGCGGTTGATGACGGTGTCTCACCCAATCCGAACGCCCCGAGCCTTCGCCGTGCGGCCCACCAGTTGCCGGACTGGATGATAGCAGGATCGTTCGAGCGCGGAGTTCAGGTTGGACATACGACCAAGATGCCGGTCTTCGTATTTGAAGATGAGGATATCGCCAATTTGCTCGCCTATCTGGAGACGCTCAAGGAAAAGGACTAATTGGGGGCTATCACTCTATTCGCGTCGTTTCGGCTTGCGTCGGGCCGAAGGGAAAATTTGCCAAACCTTTTCACAGGACCGAGTCTTTCCCGCCACACCCCATCATATCGAGTCCCGTGAATCCGCTTAGACTCAATATCTTGTGCGGGACTCTTTTTGTTCCGTCATAACTAACGTGACGTTAACCATAACGGCCTATCGCTTTGTGCTTGACGCAGAGTCCGCAAGGACTCACCCTGTGGATAACTTTGCCGGTTTGGCACTACGAGGGGTAAGTGATGGGGGTCATCGAGACCGCAAGGACGCGCGCCGCGCGTATCGCAACAGCCGTGGAATTGCCCCAGGAGCTGCCAATTGGGCAGATCCTCGATGGCGACTGCGTCGAGGCCATGCGCCGCCTGCCCGATGCCAGTGTCGACTGCGTGTTTGCCGACCCGCCATACAACTTGCAGCTCGGTGGCGACCTCAACCGGCCCGATGGCAGCCAGGTCGATGCCGTGACCGATCACTGGGACCAGTTCGACAGCTTCCGCGCCTATGACGATTTCACCCGCGCCTGGCTTTCCGAAGCGCGCCGCGTGCTCAAGCC
>SBHJ01000322.1 GCA_006226465.1 Alphaproteobacteria bacterium
GTTGACTTCGCAATCTGTTTCCTTCATTTCGAATTATATTGAATTGAAGGAAACGTTACCGTGAATGACGAAACTGCCATTGCCTCTCTGTCCGCGCTTGCCCAGGATCATAGGCTGTCCGCCTATCGTCGCCTGGTTCGTGCGGGGAAGACTGGATTGTCGGCAGGCGCAATAGCTGAGGCGCTGGGCATCGCGCCAAGTTCGCTATCGTTCCATTTGGCCCAACTCAGCCAGGCCGGACTTGTGACGCAAGAGCGACAGCATCGGACCCTGATTTATCGTGCCGACTTTGGCGCCATCAGGGCCCTGGTCGGCTTCCTGCTTGAAAACTGCTGTGAGGCCGACGGCTGCGGTGCGTCGGCCACATGCGAATTGGAGCAAACCTTATGAAAAGACTGCATGTTCATGTCGGGGTCGAAGACCTCGAGAAATCAATCAGATTTTACTCGACGATGTTCGCTGCCGAACCGACCGTCACCAAGCCCGATTACGCCAAATGGATGCTCGACGATCCGCGGGTGAACTTCGCGATATCGCAGCGCGCCGACCACGGGGTCTCGCACCTCGGAATCCAGGTCGAAAACGAGGCTGAACTGGCCGAGGTCTATGGCCGCCTGCAGGCCGCCGAGCGGCCCGTGCTCGACGAAGGCGCAACCACCTGCTGCTATGCCCGCTCGATGAAGCAGTGGATCACCGACCCGCAAGGGATCGCCTGGGAAACCTTCCTGACCACTGGCGAAGCGGTCGATTACGGCAAGGGGCCCGATTTTACGGGGATGACTGCCGACGCAGCCTGAGTGCCCGCATTCACCCCAAACTAGCAGGGCCGAACGCACGGGGAAGCAGGTCTGACAGATTCATCTGGACGACCTCTTCCTCGCCCGCGCACCACACCACGGGATCGGTCCCGCCCAGCTGGGCCAGTTCGCTCAAAACCTGGCGGCAGCGTCCGCATGGTGTGACCGCGCCGGCCGTGTCGCCAATTACCGCCACTTCTTCCAAACCGCCGCGATGGCCATCATCCATCGCCTTGGCCACTGCCACGGTCTCAGCGCAGAGTGCGAGGCCATAGCTGGCGTTTTCGATATTGGTGCCGGTCACCACGGTGCCATCGGCAAAGCGCAGCGCCGCGCCAACGCGAAAGCTGGAGTAGGGCGAATAGGAATTGGCGAGGGCGCGCTTGGCGGCCGCGATCAGGCTGTCGCGATTATTGTCTTCGCTCATCGCACACTTCCCCTCACCGCTGCACCACCACCCATTCGATTGGCAGGTCGGAAGCCTCGGTAACACGCGCAGCATTGGCGCTCCAGAGTAACCATGGCCGCCCGGCATAGGTTGGCGCGAAGCGGTCACGCTCCAGCCATAGATCGCGCTCGATCGCCCCCGCCACCTGATAGCGCTCCTGAAAATCACGCGACAGCTTCAGGATCGCGCGTTTCCCAGCGTGTATCTCGACCTGGTTGATGAAGGTCATCAACTCGCTCTCGACCGCGGCATCGCTAACTTTTTCGGGGCAGTGATCCGCAGTCCCGATCAACGCGATCGCCGGAGGGAGGAGGTCCGAATCGCGCGGCACCTTGGTGACAAAATTGGCCGATTGCGCATCAGCACTGCTGCAAAGATCGAACAGGTGGACTGCGCCGACCTTGAGGCCAGCGCGACGCGCCGCAGCAAGGTTGCGGCCAAAACGGGTATCCTGGCCCTTCGCGCCCCGGCTCGCCTCGAGATAAGCGAATTTGCCGCCGATTGCCCGGACAGTGTCAAAGCTCACCAGCCCTTCGCGGTCGCTCACCAGCACTCCCTGGTCGGGATAGATCGCCGGTTCGGGTGCCCAGCTGCGCATGTCCCACCAATAGGCGAGTGCGCCAATTGTCGCCGCCAGCACCAAAAAGGCCAGCGCATAGAGCCCCCAGCGGCGACGAACGGGCTTTTTGCGCGCCATCTTTATCCCTTGATGTGCAGTACGCAGATCAGCGTGAACAACCGCCGCGCAGTGGGGAAATCGGTTTCGACCTTACCCTCCAGCCGCTCGAGCAAAAGCTCGGCTGCATGATTGTGGATCCCGCGCCGCGCCATGTCGATTGTCTCGATCTCGGCCGGGGTCGCCTTGCGAATCGCCTGGTAATAGGAATCGCAGATCGCGAAATATTCGCGGATCGGGCGGCGGAAGCGCGCGAGCCCGATCAGCAAGGTTTCGAGCGGTTCCCCAGCATCGTTTGCGATTTCCATCGAAAGCCTGCCATCCACCACCGACAATTGCAGCCGGTAGGGTCCGGTTGCGCCACGCTCGACACTGCGCACCGGCTTGAACGTGTTCTCCTCGATCAGATCAAAGATCGCGACGCGCCGCTCCTGCTCGACATCGGCATTGCGCCAGATGATCGTCGCTTCGTCGAGCGAGATATGCGCGATGCGGTGATTGTCGGCGGCCATGAGACCTGTCCCTTCGCAGATGCGAGAGGGGGTAGGCAAGCCCTTCCACGCGCCATCCCCGCTATCCACAGAGTGGTGCTGCAAGAATATCGCATTTAGCCGTGCTCGGCCCTTGCGCTGCGCGCCGCGCTCGTCGCAATAGAGGCCAATGGATGAAACCGACCTTCTGATCCGACCGGGCAATGCCAGCGCAAGCGCTGAACGCCGCCTGCCCTCGAATATCGAGGCGGAAGCGGCCTTCCTGGGGGCCGTGTTGATCGACAATCGCGTGCTGGAGGAATTGCGCACACCGATTCGCCCCGATCATTTCTTCGAACCGCTGCACCAACGGATCTTCGAGCGGATCCTCAAGCTGGTCGATCGCAACGCCACGGCTAGCCCGGTTACGCTGAAGCCTTATTTCGAAGGCGACGAATCGCTCGCCGCACTGGGCGGCACGACCTATCTCGCGCAACTGACCGCAGATGGCGCGGGCTTGCTTGCCGCGGCCGAGCTGGCGAACCAGATATACGACCTCGCCCTGTTGCGGGAGCTGGTGAGCGTTGGGCGCGGCCTGGTCGAAGGTGCACTCGACACCAGCGAAGAAGTCGCGCCAATGGAGCGCATCGCGCAGGCCGAAGCCGATCTGTTCAAGGTGGCCGAAGGCGCGACCGCCGGCAGCGAAGCTTCAAGCTTCAAGGATGCCGCACTCATTGCCATCAAGATGGCCGAAGCGGCGATGAATTCGGGTGGCGGCCTGTCAGGCAAGACCACCGGGCTCGATTCGATCGACTACAAGACGTCGGGCCTGCACAATTCTGACCTCGTGATTCTTGCCGGGCGCCCAGGCATGGGCAAAACCTCGCTCGCCACCAATATCGCGTTCAATTGCGCCGAGGCGCATCTCGATTGGCAGCGTGACGGCGGCGAATTCAATTATGGTGCGCCAGTCGCCTTCTTCAGCCTCGAAATGAGCGCAGACCAGCTCGCCACGCGTATCCTGGCCGAACAGGCCGAGATCAGCTCCGAGGCATTGCGATCGGGCAAGCTCAACCGCGAGGAATTCCAGAAATTGTCTTTCGCCAGCCAGCGTCTTGCCGAACTGCCGCTCTATATCGATGACACGCCCGCGCTCACAATCTCGGCGCTGCGCACCCGTGCGCGGCGCCTCAAGCGACGTCACGATATCGGGCTGATCGTGGTCGATTACCTCCAGCTGCTGCAGGGTTCGGGCCGCGCCAATGACAACCGCGTCAACGAGATTTCGGAGATCAGCCGCGGCCTCAAGACGCTGGCCAAGGAGCTTGGCGTCCCCGTGATCGCACTCTCGCAGCTCAGCCGCGCGGTCGAACAGCGCGAAGACAAGCGCCCGATGCTGTC
>SBHJ01000067.1 GCA_006226465.1 Alphaproteobacteria bacterium
GACACGCTCGAACAGGCGGACCCCGAAGTTTACGCCGCGGTGCGCAGCGAGCTGAAGCGCCAGCAGGACAAGATCGAGCTGATCGCGAGCGAGAACATCGCTTCGCGCGCCGTCCTGGAAGCGACCGGAACGGTGTTCACCAACAAATATGCCGAAGGTTACCCGGGCAAGCGTTATTACGGCGGCTGCGATTACGCCGATGTTGTCGAAACCCTCGCGATCGAACGCGCTAAAGAGCTGTTCGGCTGCAATTTCGCCAATGTGCAGCCCAATTCGGGCAGCCAGATGAACCAGGCGGTGTTCCTGGCCCTGCTCAACCCGGGTGATACCTTCATGGGGCTCGACCTCAATTCGGGTGGGCACCTAACCCACGGTTCGCCGGTGAACATGAGTGGCAAATGGTTCAATCCCGTGGCCTATGGCGTGCGCAAGGACGACGAGCGCATCGACATGGACGAGGTCATGGCCATCGCGCGCGAGCATAAGCCGAAGATCATTATCGCTGGCGGCACTGCCTATGCCCGGATCTGGGACTGGGAAGGTTTCCGCAAGCTTGCGGATGAAGTCGGCGCTTACCTGATGGTCGATATGAGCCACATTTCAGGTCTCGTGGCAGGCGGCCAGCACCCCTCGCCCTTCCCGCATGCCCATGTCGTCACCACCACCACGCACAAGAGCCTGCGCGGCCCGCGCTCGGGCGTGATCCTGTGGAACGACGAGGAACTGACCAAACCGCTCAACATGGCGGTGTTCCCTGGCCTTCAGGGTGGCCCGCTGATGCACGTAATTGCCGCCAAGGCGGTCGCCTTCCGCGAAGCGCTGCGCCCTGAGTTCAGGACATATGCCGCCAATGTCGTTGCCAATGCCCGCGCGCTGGCCGCTAGCCTTGAGGAGAACGGTTTGAGGATCGTATCCGGCGGGACAGACAACCATTCGATGCTGGTCGATCTCACCGCCAAGGATGTGACCGGGAAATCGGCCGAAGCCGGGCTCGATCGGGCTTGGCTCACCTGCAATAAGAATGGTATTCCCTACGATACGCGTAGCCCCTTTGTGACCAGCGGCATCCGCCTTGGCACTCCTGCCGGCACGACGCGCGGCTTTGGCACGGATGAATTCCGCAAAGTCGGGGCGTTGATTGCCGAGGTGGTCGAAGGCTTGTCGAAGAACGGCCCCGAAGGCGATGCGCAGATCGAAGAAAGCGTCCGCCGCCGCGTAAGCGAACTGTGTGCGAACTTCCCGGTCTACCCGGGCATGTAAGGAGCAAATCTATGTCTCGCGACCCCAACGAGCCAAACCACCAGGACCACAAGCTGATCCCGGATGCTACCGAAGAACTCAAAGGTATCATGAAGGAAGGGATGAAGCATCCCTCGACCAAACCTGTGCTGACCGGAGCTGCAGTGGGCGCGGTGGCAGGATGGATATTGCCGGTCGTCGGCCCGATCATCGGCGGCGTCGCCGGTGCCGGGATCATGCTTTACAAGCGCGTGAGGCCTTGAGCTGATATTTTATGCGTTGCCCGTTTTGTGCCCATGACGACAGCCAGGTAAAAGACTCGCGCCCTACCGAGGATAACTCCTCGATCCGACGCAGGCGGCAATGTTCTAGTTGCGGCGCCCGCTTTACCACCTTCGAGCGCGTGCAGTTGCGAGAAGTCACCGTAGTCAAATCCAACGATCGCCGTGAGCCGTTTGACCGAAGCAAGCTGGAACAATCAGTCATCCTCGCCTGCCGCAAGCGCGGGATCGAGCAGGACCGGATCGACCAGCTTGTGAGCGGAATCCAGCGCCAGATCGAAACGACCGGGGATTCCGAGGTACCCTCATCGCGGATCGGCGAACTGGTAATGAACGGACTGCAGCAGATCGATAGCGTGGCCTACATCCGTTTCGCCAGCGTCTATCGTGACTTCGGTGAAGCCAGGGACTTCGAGGAATTCGCCAGCAATGTCCGCGATATCGCGGATGCGTGATCCACCCGCGATCGTCCTTGTCCGCCCGCAACTGGGCGAAAACATCGGCAAGGCAGCGCGGGCCATGCTCAATTTCGGACTCACAGAGATGAGGCTGGTGTCGCCGCGCGATGGCTGGCCCAATCCCAGCGCGGGCCCGGCCGCTTCGGGCGCGGATGTGGTGCTTGACCAAGCTCAAGTGTTCGAAAGTGTTGCCGACGCCGTTGCCGATTGCGCGCATGTCTATGCAACGACGGTACGCAAGCGCGGAGTGACCAAGCCAGTAATGCGGCCCGACGAGGCCGCACAGGCGATCCACCGCGATCCGGGCAAGAGCGCAATCCTGTTCGGGCCAGAGCGATCAGGTTTGGAAACCGAGGACGTTGCATTGGCCCGCACGATCCTGACCGTTCCGATCAACCCGGATTTCGGCTCGCTCAACCTCGCGCAAGCCGTGATCCTGTGCGCCTATGAATGGTCGAAAGCGGTCGACCTGGTGCAGCCGACCCAAGAGGAGCTTCTGCCCCCTGCCCCGCAAGGGGAGCTGGACGGATTGATCGAGCATCTTGAGGGCATGCTCGAACCCAACGGTTATTTCAGGCCACAAAGCCGAGCAGCGGCAACGCGCAAGACGCTCCGCTCGCTACTAACCAAGCCCGGATGGAATCATCTGGAGGTTCGGACACTGCGAGGTGTGCTCAGCGCGCTGCAACGCGGCACCCACCGAACTGACGATTAACAATAATTTCAATTGCTGACCTTGGGATCGAATGTATTAGACAGTTTCCGGGAGGACATGTCGATGTTTCTTGAATTGCTTCTTCCTCTAATGCTTCAGGCTTCAGCAGAGCCACAATCAGAGGCTGCTCCGGCAGCTGCGGATGTTGTTGAACAGGCGCCACCGGCTGATAGCGCAGAGGACGCCGACCAATCGGTTGTGCCCGATATCGTTGTTACTGGCGAAGCCCAAAAGCCCGAGCCGGTTCGCTGCAGATTGGAGAAAACCATTGGCAGCGGCATCAAGAAGAAGATCTGTCGCACCGAGAGCCAGATCAAGGCCGAAGCGCTGGCAGGACGCAACAACGCCAACGTGATGGCGCGGGAACAGCAGGCCAGATCCGCAGCCGCGCTGAACGACAATCGCTAGAACTTCCTGGCTCGATCCCACTCCACGAGCTCATATGCGATCGAGGTTTCGACGAGAAGATCCCAGATTTGCGCAATTTTATCAGCCGGCAAGTTACGCGCTTCGGCATCTGAGCGGGCATTTTCAATGACAGCAGCCTTGCGCACTTCATCGCGTACGGTGTCGCGGCTCTGCTTGATCCGCGCAGCGGCACGCATGTAGCCAAAGCGACGATCAAGCAGTGCCATCAACTCGCGATCCGTAGCGTCGACCCCGGCGCGCACTTCCGCCATGCTGGTGCAATCACTGGGCAATTTGAGTGTCTCAATCATGGCGCAGCCCCTGCCGCGCTTGACGCACTTTGTCGAGTGCCATCTCGCCCCTTGACCCAGAACACAATCCTGCTAGTGGGCGCGCTTCGCGAATTGGCCCCGTACCCCGGTGAAGCGGTGGCCGCGTTGGAGAATAGCTCCAGCGGTGCGATGCCGGGTTGAAGCGCCACCACTGGGGTGGCGAGAGCAAATTGAAGGATACGTCATATGACGAAGCGCACCAGCGCCAAGTACAAACTCGACCGCCGGATGGGTGAAAACATCTGGGGTCGTCCCAATTCTCCGGTCAACAAGCGTTCCTATGGTCC
>SBHJ01000276.1 GCA_006226465.1 Alphaproteobacteria bacterium
CCGCGATCAGGATCTTGTCCGTAGTCTGGGCATGGACGATGAAGGCCAACTCGTCGCCTTCCTTGTATTTGAATTCCTGGTCCAGCGGCACGTGCCCGCTCGCCCCGCGGATCCAGCCCTTTTTCGAGAGGATGACGGTCACCGGCGCCTTCTCGATCATGGCGTCCATGCTGAATTCGACTGCAGGCGCGACCTCCTCGATCCGGGTGCGGCGTTTACCCAGTGCAGTGTCTTCGGCATATTCCTTGCGTAGATTGCCAAGGTCGCGCTTGAGCCTTGTGCGCTGGCGCGCAGGCGATGCGAGCAACTTGTCGAGCTCGTCCTTCTCGGCCAGCAGATCGTCCTTTTCCTGCCGCAGCTGCATTTCCTCAAGCTTGCGCAAGCTGCGCAACCGCATGTTGAGGATCGCTTCGGCCTGGCGGTCGGTCAGGCTGAATTCCGCCATCATCACCGCCTTGGGATCGTCCTCGTAACGGATGATCTCGATCACCCGGTCGAGGTTGAGGAAGGCGATGATATAGCCTTCGACTAGTTCCAGTCGCCGCGCGATCTGGTCAAGCCGGTGCTGGCTGCGGCGCTGCAGGATGTCGATCTGGCTGCGCACCCAGTTTTCGAGCAGTTCCTTAAGCCCCATCACCATCGGGGTGCGGGTGGCCCCATCGAAAACGGCCAGGACGTTGAGGTTGAGCCCGAAACGGGTTTCAAGATCGGTCAGCTTGAACACCGATTCCTTGAGGAGTTCGGGATCGACATTGCGGCTGCGCGGGACCAGCACGATGCGGATCTGCGTGTCGCTCTCGTCGCGGACATCTTCCAGGATCGGCAGCTTCTTGTCGGCGATGGCCTGCGCGATCTGCTCGATCAGCTTGCCTTTCTGCACCTGGTAGGGGATTTCGCTGATAACCAGTTGCCATTGCCCGCCGCCCAGTCGTTCGATCCCCGCGTCGCGATCGGCCTGGTCCTTGGCCTCGGCTGCATGGAACACGCCGCGCACGCGGAACGATCCGCGCCCGGTTTCATAGGCGTCGATGATCGACTGCTTGCTGTCGATGATTTGGCCGCCTGTGGCGAAGTCCGGGCCCTGGAACAGCTCCATCAGCCGCGCGTGTTCGACATGCGGATTGTCGATCAATTCCAACGTGGCATCGACGATCTCGGCCACGTTATGGCTGGGAATATTCGTCGCCATGCCGACCGCGATCCCGCTGGCGCCATTTGCCAGCAGGTTGGGGAACAGGCCGGGGAAGATCTCGGGCTCTTCCTCCTCGCCATTATAGGTCGGGATGAAATCGACAGTGCCTTCGTCGAGGCCCGCCATCAACTGCAGCGCGGTCTTGGTCAGCCGTGCCTCGGTGTAACGATAGGCGGCGGCATTATCGCCGTCGATATTGCCGAAATTGCCCTGACCTTCGACCAGCGGGTATCTGAGGGCAAAATCCTGTGCCAGGCGGACCATCGCGTCATAAACGCTGGCATCGCCGTGCGGGTGGTATTTGCCGATCACGTCACCCACCACGCGCGCCGATTTCTTGAAGGCGCTGGAGGGATCGAGCTTCAGTTGCCGCATCGCCCACAGCAGGCGGCGGTGGACCGGCTTCAACCCATCGCGCAGGTCGGGCAGCGATCGAGCGGTTATGGTCGACAGCGCATAGACGAGATAGCGCTCTTCCAGCGCTGAATCGAACGGAGCGTCAACAATGGCATCAAAGGGATCGGGTTCAGGCATATCGATTACGTCAGACATCGCTCACGCGCTTAGCAACCGATATGGACGAACGGGAGGGCGGTTTCCACAGGAACGGCACGACGTGTAGCGCAGCGAATTTGCCACGCGCCCACCCTGAACCATGTCGCCTACAGCTTGACCTGGTCAGGCCGGAGCGATTGCCAACAAGGCCAATACTTCGTCGAACCCTTCCTGGACATTTACCTGGGCCCCGGCACCAAAATGCAGAACAGAGCCATTCTTCGTCCCCAGTTTCGCCAAGATGCTGCGCCTCGTCGACCGCCCGCTCTAAATTCTCACTGGCCTCGTCTGCCTGCCAAGCTGCGCTTTTGCATCGGCCAAACTCGAATAGCGGTATGGCCCAACCTGATATTGGGTGATGGGAATCGCTATGATCCCGTCAGGCAATAGATCGGGCGCGGCAGGGGCGAGTGCGCCCCCTTCATCCTCCCAGGCTGTTGTGCCAGCGGGTAAGGAACTCATGGGATTTTTCATGCTATCGCACCATCGCTTGACTGCGGGGAGCACCGGGCCAACCAAAAATTGGCAGGCCTTCGGCAACTCGCCAGTCTGCGATCCGACCGGCGCAAGTCCGGGCGAGCTTCCGGTCTTCATTCAAGCCAGATCTATCGGCATTCATCTGTGCGAGTTGGTGTTTGAAGAGAAGTCTGTTGAGGTCCATGCCCTGTCCGCTTTCATGATTGTGAATGGTGTTCGCCGGAGGATTGCACCTCCGGCGAAACAGCGGATCAAACCGCCTGGTTTGCGGCGGGAGCAGCGGCACCCGCGGCTTCGGCAGCCTGAGCCTGAAGGTTGATGGCGTAACGCTTGCCGTTTTCCGCATCCTTCACTTCATATCCAAAACGCTGATCGGGCTTGGGCGCGTCCGAACCTTCCTTGAGGTCTGACTTGCGGAAGCCCAGAGCATCGCCACCCTTTTCAGGAGTGATCCTGCCTGTGCCGACGCTGCTGTCATAGCTCTTGATTGTGCCAAAATGAGTCATGGCTTGTTCCTTCATGCGAAAGTGCAGCGCGCCAGTATAGACCCGGCTGCGACTAGAAGGCGGAACTGATGGAGATGGCTTCTAATAATTCGAAGCCGGTGACCGTCGATTGCGACTGGTAGCTGAACCAGAGATGGTGATCTTCAAGGCGAGATACAACCCCGACGGAGGAATAAACAGTCGGCACGAGGGCAGGCCTCAGAAGGCAAGCAAACCCATTTACATCCGCCGCATATCGTGGCTGTCGGCAGGTACGGTGACGGTCAGCCCGTCCAGTTCCTGGGTCAGGGTGATCTGGCAGCTGAGGCGGCTGGTGCGGCGCACCCCAGCGGCAAAATCGAGCATGTCTTCCTCTTCCTCGACCGCGGGCGGGAGTTTGCCGAACCAATCGGGGTCGATAACCACATGGCAGGTCGAGCAAGCCATTTGCCCTTCGCACGTCCCCTCCAGTGGCATGCCAAGCGCTTGCCCGACATCGAGCAGATTGTCGCCCGCATTGGCCTCGACATCCGCCACTTTCCCGTTCGGGTCGATAAAGCGCACGCGAATGGTCACAGCCCTTGCTCCTTTGCGGCGGCATTTATCCGCGCCGCCGCCTGCTCGATCTCGTCCATGGTGGTGTAGCGCCCGAAGCCGAGCCTGACAGAGCTTTTTGCTTGGGCATTGGAAAGCCCGATTGCCTTCAGCACATGACTGGGGCGGCCCGATCCGCTGGCACAGGCGGATCCGGCGCTGAACATTACATCGCGGCAATCGGACATCAGGCGAGCAACGTCGAGGCCATCCCTGCGAATGTTGAGGTTGCCGTGCCAGCGCGCATCTGCACTGCCGTTGAGCGTCCAGCTGGAGAACAATTCGCGCGCGCGGGTCCAGAGCGCTTCGATATGTGCCGCGTCTTCGTCCATATGCTGCTGCGCCAGTGCCGCCGCCGCACCGAACCCGGCGCACAGCGCGGTCGAAAGCGTGCCCGAGCGCAA
>SBHJ01000136.1 GCA_006226465.1 Alphaproteobacteria bacterium
ATGCTTGAACTCTTCTGTATGCTTGATCATCTCGTCGGTCTCCTGTTGCGAGCTCTAATCGCTCAGGGAACCGGCGCAAATCCGGTACAAGTCCAATCCTGCTGGGAAATACGAAATCGCGAATCGTTCCCTTTCGCCGGTCGAGCCATGCGGCGAGGCTCTTGCGGGCCTCGGACATGATCTCAAATTGCACCGGCCGCCCTGTCTTTTGCTGAATGACAGTTGCGCGATCACGAAATGATCCTCCGCTCATGAGATCACCTATTCGGATCTTTACCAGATCGCAGCCGCGCAACTTGCTGTCGATGGCCAGATCGAATAGCGCCCGGTCGCGAAGGCGCCTGTGTTCATCGAGATAGAAGCGAATTGCCCAGATATCGCGGGGCTTCAGCGGTCGTTTTGCACCAACATTTTTGCCTGCATTCCAAGGGCGCCGATCATGTATGGCGGGGTCGAGGTCCGAATGTCCCATGATAGTTCTCCAATGGCCGGGATGGCCAAGGAGATTTCACTCTCTTTTTCCCCTTCATATTAGCGAGCATCGTTTTTCATCCAAGTCGAAGTATACGCTCATTTGCTTGATGGACATTCCATCAACCGATACCCAATCCCCGGTTCGTTGCGGATGAGCACGGGCTGCGACGGATCAATTTCCAGCTTGAGGCGAAGCGCGCGGATCACAACGCGTAGATAGTCAATATCGCCGACATGAGCCTTGCCCCAGACGCGTTCGAGTATGGCAGCGTGGGTCAGTATGCGACCTCCCGCCTCCATGAGGGTTGCGAGCACCGAAAACTCGCGGGGGGTCAGCATGACTGGCTCTTCCCGGCAGGTCGCCCGATGATGTGCGGTGTCGAGCATGACGGGACCGAAAGTCAGCACTGCATCGGCACTGCCTGCCTTGCCCGACCGGCGCAAAGCAGAGCGTAATCGCGCCAGCAACTCGTCGCAATCGAAAGGCTTTGTCACATAGTCGTCCGCGCCGAGATCGAGCGCGGCGATCTTCTCCGCCGTATCGTCGCGTGCGGTCACCACGATGATTGGCACGTCGTGCTTGGTCCGGATCGCAGATATGGCCTCCAGCCCGTCGCGATCCGGCAGGCCAAGATCGAGCAGCACAGCGTCGATCCGAGATCGCTCGACTGCGGAGATAGCCTCACGCACATTCTCGGCCAGTTCGACCTGATAGCCACCGCGTTCCAATATGCCCGACAGCAGGCGGCGAATTGCGGGTTCATCATCGACGACAAGAATGCGCGTCATGGGGTCGCGATCTTCCGAACTGGCATGACGAGGCAGAACCGTGCACCGCCGCTGCCGCTTTCTTCAACCGATATGATCATGCCCATCGCATCGGCGAAACCCTTGGCGATGGCAAGGCCGAGCCCGCTGCCACCGCTGCGATCATCGCCTTCGATGCGAGAGAAGCGCTCGAATATGCGCCCATGATCCGTCTCCGGGATGCCGGGGCCATCGTCCTCGACCGCCAATATCACCGAGCCATCCCGATCCTGCGCGCCAATCGAAACAGCCGATATCGCGTGGCGCGTGGCATTGTCGATCAGGTTGGTGAGGATATGGCGCAGCAACACCGGGTCTGCCTCCACCAGCGGCAGGTCGGCCGCAACTGTCTGCGTGAGCCGGAGGGTCGGATTCTGGCCGTCGAACGACGTCGCCGCATCGCTCACAACATCGACGAGATCGACAGCCCCGATATGCGGCATCAGCGCTCCGCTCTCGATCCGCGTCGCTCCCACCAGATCGTTCATCATGCGGTCAAGCCGCTTTGCTTCGGCCAGCGCATTGGCGGCACCGGCATCGCCGTGAGCCAGCTTCGCCAGTTCGCCAGTAACTACGGTAAGCGGCGTGCGGAAATCATGGGCAAGGCTGGCGAGCAGAGTGCGCCGGAATGCATCGCGGTCTTCCAGACGTTCACGGGCTTGTCGTTCCATGTCAAGCGCGATCCGGTCGCGTGCTTGCCCCAGAAGCCGTGCCAGCCCTTGAAGCTGTAATACCCCGCTTTCATCGCGAGTGTTTCCGCTGACGGGTCGTGCGATGGCCAGCAGGTCTGTGCCGGACTGACGGCGCGGGTTAAGCGGAACAAATGTCCAGTCTGCGGCGGGCATGACGGAGGAGCCATGCCCTGTGATGTCGCCATTGTGCATTGCCCATGCGGCGGCAGAAAGATCGAGCGTCGAAAAGCCGTTTCCTTCTTCCGGCAAGGTGCCCTGCGACAGGAAGCGCGCTTCGCCATATCCGTCGGCGAGCCATTTCATCGCCGCGACAACAGCGTCCGATGCCTCTCCCCGAGCAAGCAATGCAGAAAATTGCGCAATTTCGGCATTGGCGGTTGCGCGATGACTGGCCTCTGATTCACGCGCCTTCAACGCGGTCGCAAGGCGGCTGGTCACCAGCGCGACCGCAAATAGCACGAACAGGCTGACGAGATTATCGAAACCGTGGATGCGGAAGGTGAAGCGGGGCGGCAGCAGGAAGAAATTATACGCAAGGGCACCGAATGCTGCGGTCATCAGGGCCGGGCCAAGCCCACCGCGTGCGGCCACCAGCAGGACCGGCAGAAGGAACAGCAGCGCAGAGGATGCAATGCCGAGCGTCGGAAGCCATGTCGCGGTGATCGCCGCGACGATGACAACGCCGATTAGTCCGAACAAATAAGAGGTGGTATCGCTGCGCATGATCCACCCCTATAGCTCGATTTGCGAGCCGAGTTCGACAACGCGATTGGGCGGGATCGCGAAAAAGGCTGTGGGATCGGCGGCGTTACGGTGAAGGAAACTATAGAGCACCGTCATCCAGCGCGGCATTGCCGGATGGCTCGCACGCCGAATGGCGTTTCGCCCGACGAAGAAGGATGTGCCGCCCGCCCCGGTCAGCAGATCGCCTCGGGCAAGATCGCTCGGCACATCGACCCGATCCATATAGCCATAGCCCAGCCGCGCCTTAATGAAATGCTCGTCCAGCCGGTCGAGCGTAAAGCGTTTTCCCTCCGGTACATGCGGTCTCTGTTCGGTTGCGACGGTCAGCAACACATTGGTCCGGTGCAGCGCCTTGTTGTGTTTCAGATTGTGGAGCAACGCAGACGGCGCGACATCGGCATCCTGCGTCAGGAACACAGCGACACCATCAACTATGGCAGGCGGTCGCGCCGCTAGCGCCGGTGCGAGGTCGCTCATCGCCACCCCCTGCTCGCTGGTGCGGGTCAATGCCGCCTTCCGCCCGCGCATCCAGGCGACAATGATCAATCCCATCATGCTCGCGACCAGCAACGGCACCCAGCCGCCCTCGGTCACGCGCAATATGTTTGCGCCGAAGAAGACGAGATCGATGGCAAGGAACGGGACGAACAGCAAGGTCGTCCAGAACCCGTTCCACTGCCAGCCGCGCCAGGCAATGATGAAAGCGAGACACGTCGTCACCACCATCGTGCCGGTGACGGCGATGCCATAGGCCGCCGCCATTGCGGTGCTGCTCTGGAACGCAAAGACAAGGATCAGCACGCCAGCCAGCAGCGCCCAGTTGACGAACGGCATATAGACCTGCCCGATCTGATCGGCGGAGGTCTGACGGATCGAGAGGCGCGGCAACAGGCCAAGCGCAATCCCCTGCTGGGTCAGCGAATAGGCGCCTGTGATGACGGCCTGACTGGCGATGATCGTCGCCAATGTGGCAAGGAAAACCAGCGGTGCACGCATCATGTCGGGTGCCATGATGAAGAACCAGTCGGCATTGGCGAAGGGCCTGCCTGCCGCCTGCGCGGCATCGAGCATCGCGAGCGCCAGTGCGCCCTGACCCAGATAGTTGAGCGTGAGGGCTGGCCAGACAAAACCGAGCCAGCCGAGCTGGATCGGTAGCCGACCGAAATGGCCCATATCTGCGATCAAGGCTTCAGCGCCAGTGACCGTCAGGAATACCGCGCCCAGCACAAACAGGCCGGGGACGCCGTGGTTCATCAGGAAAGAGGTAGCCTCAAGAGGATTGAAGGCGAGCAATATCTCCGGGGCCTGCAGGATATGCCACAGGCCGAGCGAACCGATACTCAGAAACCAGATTGTGCAGACCGGCCCGAACAGTCCAGCAACGCTGGCTGTCCCGCGCGCCTGTAGCGCGAAAAGCCCGACCAGGATGCCGACCGTAAGACCAAGGATCATGTGCAGGCTCATCCCGCCCATGCCGGGAATGGTTTTCAGACCCTCCACTGCTGAAAGCACGGAAAGCGCGGGCGTGATAATCGCGTCGCCGTAGAAGAGTGCGGCGCCGGTTCCGCCCAGCAGCAAAACGATAGGCCATTTCGCTTCGGTCGCCCGGCTGGCAAGCGCCATCAGTGACAGCACGCCACCCTCCCCATTGTTGTCGGCGCGGGTCAGGAACAGCACATATTTGAGGGTGACGACGATTATCAGCGCCCAGAGCGCAAGGCTCAAGACGCCGATGATCTCGCTCCGGTCTATGCCCCCGTCGGACGTTTGCGCCAGCGCCTCACGGAACGCATAGAGGGGGCTTGTGCCTATATCGCCATAAACGACACCGATAGCGCCGAGCGTGAGCGCGGCGGTGGAGGAACGGGAAGTGTTTTCGTAAGCAGACATGGCGCAGCCTTGTTGATGAAGCTGCATCGAATGTGGCGCGTTTGCCGATTAAGCCGCCACGGGGAATGAAGGTGCCCGGCATTAAGGGAGCATAAAATTGGGCTTCAGCCCGTCGACAAAGGCGATCTTCAGAGCGCCTGAGTGGGCCGTCGGGTCCGGACGTTCGTTCAGGCTGTGCCCAGCATCTTGGTGGACAGGAAGGTCGGAGGGAAGCGGATATCGTCCATATTCCAGCATGAGAGTTGTGACCTTGATGATCAGCCCTCCGCCAATGCTTGTGGACATTTGTTCCACTGGCTCAGATAAATGAGAGCACGGATAATTGCATGCCTCCCGTTACTGGGCTGGATGCCCAATGATAGAATGGGGATTACGATGGCGGATCTGGAAAAATCAAATCAGACACAAATCGAGCGCATTCAGGTAAATCTCTTGGCGCGTTCTGAACGAACAGTTCTCAACTGGTTGTGTGCACAAATGCCCCCATGGGTAATACCCGATCTGTTGACCGCAATCGGTATGGCAGGTGCATTGATGGTCTTCATCGGCTATATTTGCAGCAATATGGGTGATGGGTGGTTGTGGTGGTCAATTGCCGGCTATGTGATCCAGTGGTTCGGCGATTCAATGGATGGTAGTCTTGCCAGGTATCGTAAGATTGAACGACCGAGATACGGATACTTTCTTGACCACAGCTGTGATGGGCTTGCGACGACGCTGGTGGTAGTGGGCATCGGCCTGAGTCCATATGTTCTGCTTGAAGTTGCGCTGATTGCGCTGGTGGGCTATCTACTCCTGTCGATCCATGCCTTTCTCTTGGTGAGAGTGCTCGGCGAGATGAAGTTATCTTACGCATTCGCGGGGCCGACTGAACTCCGTTTGATATTGATAGGTCTGACCTTGGCGATGATCGTGGCCGGATCAGATCCGGTGCTGTTTGGAACCTTAACCTGGTTTGATTTCATCGTTGGTTCAATCGGTGGTATGCTGATCATGTTCTTTATTGTGCAAACCGCACTTACTGCTCGACGTTTGGCAGGCGAAGATCCAGTCCGGCGCCAGTAGTCTGTGCTTCTTTCGACACACTACTATCTATACTGTCGGCGCCTCCGGTCAGGCAGTTTTCTAATTAAAAATTTGAAAACATGCCGTATGCTCAGGACCGGAGCGGGCGGACCGCAGACGCCGACAACGCCGACATCCGACAGGTCTACTCAGGGGCCTGAAACCTGCCGTCCGTTCATGCCCAGCTTAAGACGGCAACTGGGCCGGGGAGCGGACTGGCGGGTTTCGGCGCAGGCAAGGCAATAGCTGCGGTTTGACCACCGATCCGCCGCACGGTCGTCGACATCGACGGCGGGGCTCTCCTGTCGGGATGACCAATCCAGGTTGATCGAGCGCATGAGACGGCGCTGTCGGACGTTCGCAGAATTTGGCAGCTCAGCTGTCGCGAGCCTGTTCGACTTCCAGTGCCCGAAGGTTCACAGTGCGACGACGCCTCGAATTGGTCTGCAGGGCTTCCTTGCGGAAGCGGCCCGGTGCGAGGCCTGTCGCCCTGCTGAAGACATTGCTGAACGCGCTCTCGGAACCATATCCGAGCGACCAGGCTATGTCGGCGACCGAATGGTCGGTTTCGCTCAACTCTCTTTCCGCCAACCGCATGCGCCAGTTGAGCACATAGGTCAGCGGGGGCACTCCTACGACCTCCCGAAATCTCACAGCGAACGATGTTCGGGACATGCCCGATAGCTTCGCCAGTTCCTCCAGGCTCCAAGGGTGCGACGGTTCCGCGTGAATAGCGCGCAATGCAATCGAGATACGCTGGTCATCGAGCGCGGTCAGCCATCCGGCACGCACGGATTTTGCGGTTTCGATGTGAAGCCGCAGCGCTTCGACGAACAGCAGTTTCGCAAGGTGTGTGATCGCGGTCATCGAACCGGCACGTTCGCATATGGTCTCCTCGGCCAATGCCGTCAGAAGCCAGCGCAGCCTGGCGGCCTCTGGGTCCTGGCCGTTGACGTGGATCACGGGAGGGAGGCTTTCGCGAAGAAAGCCGCACCGTTGCTCGTCGACTTCCAGCAAGCCTCCGATCATCATGAAATCGGAGCCTTCCCCAGCCAGTAGATTACCGTCGGCGTCCCGTTCGAGAGGCGTGTAGGTCGCGTTCCCAAGCCCCTCTTGGCTACTGGCCAGGATGATCGACGGTGCCCCGTTGGTGATCACGACATCTCCCGCTTCGAAGCAGGCCGGTTCGGTTGCATCAGCGTCGGTCGCTAGCCAGCAATTCCCCCGCACCACCGCGAGGAATTTCACCGCTTCGGAGCGTTGGAACTTGCGTGACCAGTCCCCGCCAGCCAAGAGCGTTCCCGTCAGGGCGCATCGCGCGTCGGCGAGTTCAAGTACGTCAGAGAGCGGGTCTGGGCGCATATTCGAACTATCGCGCATAAATCACGCACGATCAAGCATTCATCATTCAATATTGGCGATCTAGAGGTCAGCGCAGCCACATGAACGATGGAGTATTTCGCATGCCGCTGGACCACTTCATAACCCTTGGCCGCTCGGGCCTGCGGGTAAGCCCGCTTTGCCTGGGGACCATGACGTTCGGCGAGGATTTTGGCTGGGGCGCCAGCGAGGCGGAGTCGCACGCGATGCTCTCGGAGTATCGCGACCGTGGTGGCAACTACATCGACACTGCCAACATCTACACCGCCGGGCATTCCGAGGAGATCGTCGGAAACTATCTGCGGCAGAGCGACCTCCGCCGTGACGGGATCGTGCTCAGCACCAAATTCTACTGCAGCCTGTTCCCCGGCGATCCGAACGGCGGCGGAGCCGGCCGCAAGGCGCTGATCCAGCAATGCGAAGCGTCGCTGAAACGGCTCCAGACCGACTATATCGACATCTACTGGCTGCATAATTGGGATCGGACCGCGCCGATCGAGGAGACGTTGCGAGGCCTCGACGATCTCGTCACGGCCGGCAAAATCCGTTATGTAGGTTTCTCCGACATCCCCGCCTGGAAGACGGCGGAAGCCCAGACGATCGCCCAATTTCGCGGATGGGCGCCGGTCATCGCACTGCAACTCGAATATTCGCTGCTCGAACGAACCAGCGAAGGCGAGCTGTTTCCGATGGCGCAGGGAATGGGAATGGGCGTCATGCCCTGGTCCCCGCTCAAGAGCGGCTTCCTGAGCGGTAAGTTCAGGCGCGGCGGCGGCGGCGATGTCGACACCAAGCGCACGGGCATAGTCGGCGTCCCCAGCGAGGCGGATTACGACATCATCGAAGCGGTTGCCGAGGTTGCGTCGGAGCTTGGCATAAGCTCCGCGTCGGTCGCGCTGGCCTGGGTCAGGTCACGTGCAGGGGTCAGTTCCACCCTGATCGGCGCAAGGCGCGTCGATCAGCTCAAGGTCAATCTGGACTCTCTCGATGTGCTTCTGTCCGCCGAGCATCTGAAGAAGCTCGATGATGTTTCCAAGCCGAAGCTGAATTTCCCGGCCGAGAACAACGAGACCCTGGCGCCCATGCTCGCATTCCCCGGCCTCACGGTGGATGGCTGCACGGTTCCATCGATGGCGCGCCTTTCGGCCTGATCGCAACATGATGGCCAACGGCTTCATCAAGAAAAACGGAGATATAGCAATGAGCACAGCACAGGCACCGATCAGCTCAGGATTCAGCCGCGCCTCCACGACCATCGACATCATCAAGGGAGTCGACCTGGTCGGCAAGGTCGGGATCATTACGGGCGGCTACTCCGGCCTCGGCCTTGAAACGGCACGCACGCTCGTCTCAGCGGGCGCGCGGATCATCGTGCCGGCACGTGATGTCGAACGCGCGCGAAAGGTCATCGCGGAAGCGGGCGGCGGCATGGAGGTTCAATCGATGGACCTCACGGATCCCGTCTCGATCGACAGCTTCGCACGCGACTTTGTCGAGACAGGCCTGCCGCTTCACTTTCTGATCAACAATGCTGGCATCATGGCGCTGCCCGAACTGAAGCACGATGCGCACGGCAACGAGCTACAGTTTGCTACCAACCATCTCGGTCATTTCCGGCTGACCCTGCGGCTCTGGCCAGCGCTCAAGCGGGCCGGTGGCGCGCGGGTCGTATCGGTATCGTCGGCGGGGCACCGCTTCTCGCCGGTGGTCTTCGACGACATCAACTTCGAACGCCGCGACTATGACCCCTTCAAGGCCTATGGCCAGTCGAAGACAGCCAATATCCTCTTCGCGGTCAGCCTCGACCGGCGGGGCAAGGATGCGGGCATTCGCGCGTTCGCGCTCCATCCGGGCGGGATCGCGGGGACGAATCTCGGCGCGCACGTCGGGGTGGAAATGCTGCAAAAGACCGGGTTCGTCGATGAGAGCGGCCGGCCGGTCATCGATCTGGCCCGTGACCTGAAATCGGTGCCGCAGGGCGCGGCCACCCACGTCTGGTGCGCGGTCAGTCCACAGCTCGACGGTAAGGGTGGGGTATTCTGCGCCGATTCCGACATCACGCCCATCCTGCCGGAGGGCGGTTCCAGTGATCTGACCGAAGATCGTACCAATCGCGGCACCGGCGTCGAAGCCTACGCGATCGACCCTGACGCCGCCGATGAGCTTTGGCGCAGAAGCGAGGAGCTTACCGGTATCTCAGACCAAAGCTGATCCTACGTGGGGACGTCAACTTCATCTCCCAATTTCGCCATTCACGAAAGGAAAGGTTATGTAAACGTGGCGCCTCGGTGCTCGTAACCGACGTCCGCAGCCGCTTCCCAGGTTGGACAGTTTCCGCCGACATAGCCGTCATTCCCGGCTAATTGTGGCCTCATCAAAATCTGCCATTCGTTCACCGGCTCCAAATAGTGCCTCCTAGGCCGACGATGGACGGCTCACTACTCGCTATGAAGCAGAAAGCCGCCGTTGACGCTTCGACCGCCTGCATTTGCGATTGGAGGAAGTCATTCACGGTCGAGATCTTGCTTACTGCTCTTCGAACCGGCCAGCAGATTGTCACGCAGTTCGATCAACTCTCGTTGCAGGCGTACATAGGATTGCTCATCAAGCCCGGTGGCGTCCACGATCGTGCCGCAACCACAAAATACCTTCTCGAATACCGAACGACCTTGCGGCGTCAGGCTCACGCGGACCTGGCGCTCGTCGTGGCTATCGCGGCGGCGTATAACGTAGCCGTTCGCTTCGAGGCGCTTTAGCAGCGGCGTCAGCGTGTTCGATTCCAGAAACAGCTTCTGCCCTAGCTGGCTCACCGTCTGGTCGTTCTCCTCGTTGAGTGCGACGAGGGCGACATATTGTGGATAGGTCAGACCCAGTTTTTCCAGTAGCGGCTTGTAGGCGCGATTGAAGGCCAGGTTGGTCGAATAAACGGCAAAGCACAGGAACACGGGCAGCGATGCCGCCAGCTCGATCCGGGATGCTTTCTCTTGGTTCTCCATTCTTCTGCCTTGTACTTTCAAAATCAGGGCCGCGTAGGCAAGATAGATCGTGGGCGATACAATCGCAAGCGATTGACATCTGATAAACGAATCGGCATATAACTCGTACGCGATTTAATCGTAATCGATTTAGCGATATCTGGCGAACGGCGGATCTTACCGGAGGCGGCAGACTTTCGCCAACAGGAGACAAGGCCATGGCTTACGTCACGACCGAAGGACGCCCAAACGCTCATGTTCCACCATGGCGACCGTCAACGCGGACGTCATCGACGCCGACCTGCGCACCTTCATTGAAGGCTGAGCGGGCGGTCGCGCAGTTCGCATAAGAGAAGGGAGTTCACCAGATGGGAATCGATCGGCGAGCGTTCGCCAAGGCCATCGCCGTCGGCACGCTCGGTGCAGTCATGACCGGTCGTAGCGCAGCCGCTAGCCGAACCGTTCATGCCCGCAACATCGTGCTGGCGCATGGCCTGTTTGCCGATGGTTCCTGCTGGTCGGACGTGATCGCACGTTTGCAACCCCTCGGGTTCAACTGCACCGCTGTACAAAATCCGTTGACCAGCTTTCCGGAAGCAGTCGATGCAGTGGAGCGCGTGCTGGCGCGTCAGGACGGGCCCACCGTACTGGTCGGTCATTCCTTCTCAGGAATGCTGGTCACGCAGTGCGGGATGCATCCAAGCGTATCCAGTCTCGTCTATGTTGCGGCAAGAGCGCCCGACGCTGGCGAGGATTATGCCGCGCTGGCGGCAGGGTTTCCTCCACCTCCGGCATCGGCGGGCATAATCTATGACGGCGACGAGGGCCGCCTCTCCGAAGAGGCCTTCCTGCGGGATTTCGCGGGCGACCTGCCCGAAGCGCGCGCGAGAATTCTGCACGCGGTTCAGATGCCTTTCCGACGTGCGCTTCTATCGGGAGAGGCCGATGTCGCCGCGTGGCGGAACAAATCCAGCTTCTACGCTATCTCAACCGAGGACAGGACAATCAATCCGGATCTCCAGCGCCTGATGGCAGCCCGAATGAACGCGCGGACAGTCGAACTTCGGGCCAGCCATTTGGCGCTCATTTCGCAACCTGACGCAATCGCGCGTTTGATCGTCGAAGCTGCACATATGATTCACCCCGTCGCGACGCAGTGAGTGCGAATGGTGGAACGTCCCGCCGCGCAAATGGCGGCCCGCCTCTCATCTTTCGATCATGGAGTGCGGGTGAACCATCCTGGCAGCGTTTACCGAACTGGCGGAAGAGGCTGCAGCAGAAAATGTGGGTTCCCCTCTGCTCGATCAGCATTGAGTTTGTTCGGCTCAGGCGCTACGGCGCTTGCCGCCAATATTGCTACCGTTCAAGAGAAATTGCGTGTTCACACGAGCGGACATCCATTCAGATGCCTTCTGCCAGGTGGGAATTTGATCCTCATTACTGTGACCGCCAGTGTGACAGCCCTCGCTTTGATACGAACCCGAGCAGCGCTATGCCGATTACGGCAGAGGTTGCGGAACCCGCCAATATACCGACCTTGGCCGCCGCCAGCAGAGTCGGCGAGTAAGCGAGATTTGCAATGAATGTGGACATGGTGAACCCGATGCCCGTCAGGAACGCGCCAGCTGCCAGGATCGGCCAACTGAGGCCCGCACCCAAAGTTGCGAAGCCTGCGCGTACCGCAACCCAGCTGAAAAGAAGAACTCCAATCGGTTTGCCAACCGCCAGACCTGCCAGGATAGCCAGGGTGACTGATGAGTCCAGTCTGACCCCTGAAAATTCAACCCCTGCATTGGCCAATGCGAATATCGGGATAATTGCGAACGCTACCCATGGATGCAACGCCATCTCCAGCCTTTCGAGCGGTGAGAGAGATTCTGTGATCGCGCGACCCGCTCGTATCAGGTCGCGGCGCTCCGAGCTGTCACCACTCCATTTCTCGCCAGTCGGATGAGCCATCATCTTCCCGGTGATAGAGCGCATCCGTTCATCTCCGACCCACGCGTGGGCGGGCGTCATCAACCCCAAAATGACACCTGCAATCGTTGCATGAATGCCTGAGCCATCGAAGCACAGCCAGATGAAGCCGCCGATCATGAAATAGAGCGGAATGCTTCGGACGCCGATACGCGCACAAAAGGCAACCACGCCAATTCCAAGCAAGGCCATGCCGAGCGCAATGAAATTCAGGCTAGCACCATAGGCGATTGCAACGACGGCGATGGCACCAACATCATCGAAGATTGCCAGCGACACCAGAAATATGCGCAACTGAACTGGTATAGATGAACCAAACAGCGCTAGGCTCCCGATGACGAAGGCAGTGTCGGTCGCCATGACGGTTCCCCATCCATGAACTCCCGCATTTCCATTCATCAGCACCAAATAGATGATAACGGGAACCGCCATCCCGCCCATCGCCGCCATAAATGGCAAAATAACGGCCTTTGGTTCACGAAGCTCACCCAGGGCGAATTCCCGCTTGAGCTCGAGCGAGACAACGAAAAAGAACAGTGTCATCAGCCCGTCATTGATCCAGTGATGCAACGAACGAGTCAGGTCCAGCGGACCAAGCTGAAGAACGATGGCGGTTTCCCAAAAAGCCGGAACGCGCCGCGACAAGTCAAAATTGGCAAGCGCTAGTGCGAGAAGGGTGGATAGAAGCAAAAGTCCCCCGGCGGCGGTCTCAACCCTCAAAAATTGAGCAAAGGGCTTCGTTACGCGATCGGCGATTTCGTTCGGCAAACCCTGGGCTTCAGGTGGGATGATAATTACCTTTCGTGAGATAGCCGATCTGCCTACTTGCTACATATGGAAGCAAGGCGTGCGATTTTTTGATAACCGGGTATCCCAAAGGTGGTGATTGGCGGTAAACATCGCAAGGGCAAGCGCTAGCTACTTTATCATTGCATTCCATGTCCTCGTGTCCCGATCAGAAGACGGAATAATATTTCTGCGTTGCAAGCCGTATTGCTGGCCTTGTCCACTGGTAAAAGCGGGGGCGCCACCCCATATAATCAGCATCGCATGTCCAAGCCTTGGCGCAGATGCGACTGAGAGATGTTTGCGCTCCCGCCTTTTCGGGAGACAAGCGATGAAAATCTCAGATCATGCGACGGGCAACATCCCTCCGATGCTTCGCAGACCACGGCTCTTCGCCTCCAGCTGGCAAGCGAGCATTCCCCACATGGCCCTTGAAAAGTGGGAAAATGAGGGCGGACGCGTGAAATATGCGGTTGTTCCCGAGCAGCCTTCGGCGCCCCCTCCTCAACCGCGCAAGGATGCGGACGACTTGGCCGAACAACTTCGCCTGATGTCGGACTCATTGGCTCAGGATTATGCAAACGGGAGCGTGGGTCAGCGTTTCAACACATATGCCCATCGGTCGCGCGTCATCCGGCAAATGACCGCCGAGCTCAGGAAACTCGAAGCCGCAGTGGCGGAAGAACCGCAAAGCGCCAGATCGGCATGACGACCACATGCCCAGCGCCCAATTCAGGAGTCATCGAAATGGCTGAAACGCCGCCGGCAACCGAAGATATGGACGAGCAGATGGCACGCTATGGCATCAGGCGCGTGCCGGCGGACCAGTTTCACTACAAGAGCTATCGCTATTCTAATCTGCGCGATGCCATCGCTCAGGCACGGCGCGAAGAACGCACGGACGGAAAATAGGAAGCTGGTCTCGCCGTTCCGCACTGCCGCACACACACCAACCGAGGAAAACACCATGGCAAAGAAAGAGCGCAAGAGTAACCGGGAAGCGCGGAAACCAAAGAAACCCGCGCCGCCTAAGCCCAACGCCTCCAACCCTTCGACAAAGCTTACGGTTTCTGCATTGTTCAAAGATTGAGCGCCAGACAATCTCCGGCTCATATCTTCATGCTCGAAAGGAGCAGCCATGTTTCCTTCATCCGCCCTGTGCCGAGCGCAGGAGATTATTCAGCGCAACCGTTCGGCTAACGCCGACCTTGCCAATGTCCGCATCCTGGCGGGTAAAGCGGCAGCCGCATGGGGCAAGGAGGCCGCCTTCGCCGAACAAAGGGAACGACGCAAGGGTCGTGTGAAACCAGCAGAAACCGGCATTTCCGTTCGACAAGCCAATACAAATGCCATGAGCGAGCTATCTGTTAGCGAAAACCCGGATCGCGGCTTAGCTTCTTCGTAGCGACCTTAATAATCGGGAATTGCGCCTCTATTTTGCCGGATGGAGGGCTTCCATCCTCCACGCGGACAATCAAAGCATCAAGACGCTTTTGTAGCGAGCATCCTCCAATGTCCGACCGGCGCCTGCTACGACACAGGTCAACGGATTATCCGCAATCGACACCTTCAGACCCGTGGCTTTGCACAGTGCATGGTCGATCCCCGATAAGAGTGCACCGCCGCCACTTAGTGTGATCCCTTGGTCGATCATATCCGCCGCTAATTCCGGGGGAGTATTTTCAAGGCAGAGAAGAACGGCATCAACGATCCGCTTGACGGGTTCCGCGATGGCATCGGCAATATCCGATTGTTGGACGACAATTTTCCGGGGCACGCCAGTTACAGCATCGCGACCACCGACCCTGACAGTGACTTCCTGACTTTCCGCTGATTTGACGACCGATCCGATGTCCTGTTTGATCCGTTCCGCTGTGGCTTCGCCGATCTGGAGACCATGATTCCGACGGACCATGGAAACGATGGCCTCATCCATCTTGTCGCCTCCAACACGGACCGAATTGCTGTAAGCGAGGCCACCCAGCGAAATCACGGCCACTTCGGTCGTGCCTCCTCCAATATCCACGATCATGCCACCGACGGCCTCCGTTACGGGCATGCCCGCGCCAATTGCTGCAGCCATGGGTTCCGGGAGCAAATAGACCTTCGATGCACCCGCATTGGAAGCGGCGTCGCGAATGGCGCGTCGCTCTACGGACGTTGCTCCAGATGGGAGGCACATAACAATTTCAGGCCACCTTGGGAGCAGACTCTGACCGCCGAGCGCCGTTGCGATAAAGTGCTGGAGCATCAGTTCGGCAACATTCAGGTCGGCAATAACTCCGTCACGTAACGGTCGGGTGGTCGTGATATTTCTCGGCGTCTTGCCGATCATCGATTTAGCGTCCGTGCCTACCCCGATCACTTTTTGAATTCCGTCAATGGTTTCGATGGCCACGACTGACGGTTCATCAAGCACAATGCCGCTACCACGCAAATATATAAGCGTGTTGGATGTGCCCAGATCAATCGCCATGTCGCGTGACGCGAAGCTGAAAATTCGGCTGCGAAACATTAGTGTAATGTGATGCCCAACTATTTCTCGGTGAAAGTCAGCTCGTTGCAAATTCACCCGCTTTTGCGCCAAAATGTGCGCTGGCGAATGCCCGGGCTGCAGTCGCCGTCGGGAAACTTTCTTCAAGCGGTGTTTCCGTCACCAGCGGATAGCCTTGAGAATTATAACGCGTTTCGCGTGTGCTGAGGCGGTACTGACCGTCCGGTTGTTTGGCGATCAGGAATGGGCGAACGGGTGTTCTGGACATCAGGTGGCTCCCTCATTGCAAGCGGGAGCATATGCACTCTCAGTCGTCGCGGGCCTGCCGGTTAAAGTCGCGCCAATGGTACCTTCTAGCAGCTTTGGCAGCGATCAGGGAAATAAACCCACATAAATCCCGATTTGCGCCGAGGGTACCGACCCGCGTGCCTCGGTCTGGTAACAAGTGGGCTCTATGCGGGCTGTAACCCGAGCCTGTCCTCATCGGTGTAAATGCTGAATTGCTTTAGAATCGCGGGACCGAAAGAAGTTGTCAGCGCCGCGTCGGTGGCATCGCGTCCGCGCGCCATCAGGATACGACCTGCTCGCGGCCGATTGTGGCGTGCATCGAATGTGTACCACTTGCCGCCGAGATAGGCCTCGAACCACGCAGAAAAATCCATGTCGCCTACCACCGCGGGCAGATCCATATCTCCAAGATAACCGGTGCAGTAGCGCGCCGGAATGTTCATGCATCGACACAGCGCTATCGCAAGGTGAGCAAAGTCCCGGCAAACGCCCTGGCGTTCCTGAAAAGCTTCCCACGCTGTCTTGGTCGGGCGCGCCTGCATATAGTCGAAACGGATATGCTCATGCACATAGCTGACGATCGCTTGGACTAGCGGCCAGCCGGCCGGGCCGTTGCCGAACAGGGACCAAGCCGCGTCCGCGAGCCGGTCGGTCTCGCAATATCGGCTGCCAAGAAGGTAGAGCAGAACTTCGTCGGGTAGGTGTTCGACAAGGTCCTGTCTGGCATCGGGCTCGATTGCATCCAGCACAAATGGGTCTTCGATGACGAAACCGCAGGATAATTTGGTCAGGCCTTTAGGTAGGGTGAGGCGCGTGCAGATATTCCCGAAACTGTCGACATAGTCATAGAGTGGGATATCCGGTTCCGTCATGATCCGCTGCGGCGTGCATAGATCCTTGTTGCGGCTGGGGTGGACGCTCAGGGTTGCCAGCATCGGAGTCGGCTTTTCGGTTTCAAAAACGATGTCATATCCTGCACGGATCAGCATGGTATGTCTTTCTTGTTTGATGCCTGAACGATTTGGCTGGGCGGTTGTATCCGTGCCGAAACAGGCAGCTCGCCCGCTGATGCGGCCATGCGGATATCGACCTCAATATCCATTCCCCGATAGCTACCGGCAAACCCGGCCCAGGTGCCGGATAGCGGGATGGCCTGATAGGGGTCGCGCGCCACGGCGACGCGGATGAGACCCCTGTTGCCGATGATGCCGTTGGTGGGGTCGAACTCGACCCACCCAGAACCAGGGAGGAAAACCCGTACCCATGCATGGGTGTTGCCACCTCCTACCAGACCCTCCCCGGGCGACGGATCATAGACATAGCCGGATACGAAGCGCGCAGCGAAACCGAGCGCTCGCACGGCCTCAATCATCAGCACCGCAAAATCCCGGCAGCTGCCCTGTCGGAGCGCCAGCGTTTCGATAGGAGTCTGGGTGCCTTTGGCGTAACGCGTTACATAGGTGAAATCGCGCTGGATGGTTGACGCCATATTGCCGAGAAGTGCAACCGTCTCGGTGGTGCCGTCGCGAGCCACGAAATTATGCGCCCATCCATCGACGATGCGGTCGGGATCGAGATGCTGCCTTCATCCACCAGCATTATTCGCGTCTCGTGATCGACTGTAACCGTGATCCTCTTTCGCCCGAAGCGATCCCCAGCCTGTCGGACGACACGCCCATTTCCGGGAATGCGGGTATCTCGAGCGACGACCGGCCCGGAAGGATTGCGGCGATCCATGAGCCCTATCAAGGCGCCATCGCCTTGGAAATCGAACGGCGCGAGTCTATGAAACATCCAACTATTCTCGTCGCACTGCACAGCTTTACACCCAGCCTGGCGGGTGTTTTGCGCCCATGGGACATCGGCGTACTGCACGACGGGCGGCAAGATAGTTTCGCACGAGCGTTGATCGAGGCACTTCGCATAGATGAAACTCTGGAGGTCGCCGACAACGAACCTTATCGGATGGACAGCACAGACTATACGGTTCCCCTTCACGCCTTCGAGCGTGGTCTTCTTTACGCAGAGCTGGAGATCAGACAGGATCTGATCACGTTTCCCTCGGGCCAGGCCCGTTGGTGCAGGATTCTGGCCAATGTGCTGCCAGCGGCATATGAAGCGGTCTCGAAAGGCTCCAAGTAAGCGCTCAGACTTCACCGAGTTGCTGAATCCTCGCGCCACCGGCCGTGCGCCTCAGTGCATCAATCGCCTCCCGGCATTCGCTCGCGCTTTTATAAGCTCCGCTGTGCGCGCGCACGTCGCCGAGAGCGGTGCAGAAGCGCCAGCGCCATTCTTCCTTTCGTTCATCGCCAGAGCAGCCTGACGCTCGCGCAACACGGTATATTTCGAAAACCATGTTGGAACGGTCATTGGACACCCGCAAGGGAATGGACCGCCAGGGCGGCGTGCCTGTAAGCCCCGTGCAATCGACCGATGCCGAAACCTCATCCGATCGAGGTCTGTCGGCTGCAACGCTCAATCCCTCATGGGCACACCACGCTCGGGTCCGCTGTCTGAAAATTTCGAGCAGCGAATAATCGAGGGAGTCGGACATGGCCATTCTCCTGCCTGCAAGCGGGAGCGCATATGTCTCTCTGTCACAGGAGGCTTGCTGCCTTACGCCGTGTGATGGCTTATTGTACCACGTTGCCGCCGATATCTCGCATCAATTCGTCCTCCCCACATGCATAACCTAGGGCGTCGACTCATTAAGCGGCGCACCAGATGCGGGTGCAGATGAGTTTGACGGCCGCGATGAAATTGGCGGGATCCTTGTCGTAGCGGG
>SBHJ01000214.1 GCA_006226465.1 Alphaproteobacteria bacterium
GTGCTGAACTTGTAGCCGCGGCGGTATTCGAACTTGTCGACCGCCTTCATCAGGCCGATGTTGCCTTCCTGGATCAGGTCGAGGAACTGCAGGCCGCGATTGGTGTATTTCTTGGCGATCGAGATAACCAGGCGCAGGTTGGCCTCGACCATTTCCTTCTTGGCGATACGCGCTTCGCGCTCGCCCTTCTGCACCATGTTCACGATGCGACGGAATTCGTTGAGCGACATGCCGGTCTGGCTGGCAATGTCCGAGATTTCGGAACGGATACGCTCGATCGCATCGCCTTCCTTCTCGGCAAAGGCGGCCCACTTCTTGTCTTTCTTCGCGTTCTCGACAAGCCAGTTTTCATCAAGCTCGTTACCGACATAGGCATTGAGGAAGTCGATGCGCTTGACCTTGTGGCGCTCAGCCAGACGCAGCATCTGCCCGCCCAGCGCGGTCAGGCGGCGGTTGAAGGCGTAGAGATTGTCGACCAGGAATTCGATCTTGGTCGCGTGGAACTGGACGCTTTCGACTTCGGCGGTGAGGTCTTCGCGCAGCTTTTCGTATTTCTTTTCCTTGGCGGCAGGGAAATCGCTGCCATCGGCCATGATCTCGACCCGTTCGGCCTGGAGCCTTTCGAAGGTCTTGAACAGCTTGGTGATGCGGGCGAAACGCTCGAGCGCCTCGGGCTTCAGCGCCGCTTCCATTTGGGCGAGCGAAAGCGTGTTGTCCTCGTCGTCGTCTTCCTCACGGCGCTTGGATGAGCGCTCTTCGCCGTCTTCATCCTCGTCCTCATCGACCTCTTCCTCGTCCTCGACTTCATCATCGTCACGGATAGTTGGGCCGGCGGTCTCTTCGCTGATCTCGCCATCGTCGTCATCGTCTTCCGCACCCTCGGCCAGCTTGTCGGCCGGGGGCTCCTTGGAGAGCATGGCGTCGAGATCGAGGATTTCGCGCAGCTGCATATCCTCGCTGTTGAGCGCTTCGGACCACTGGATGATCGCGTGGAATGTGATCGGGCTTTCGCACAGGCCCATGATCATCATGTCGCGTCCGGCTTCGATACGCTTGGCGATGGCGATTTCGCCTTCACGGCTGAGCAGTTCGACTGCGCCCATTTCGCGCAGGTACATGCGAACCGGATCGTCGGTGCGGTCGCCAGTCGCTGTCTTCTTGGCTGCAGCCGTGGCTTTCTTGACCTCTTTCTTCTCCGAATCTTCGTCGTCGTCATCGCTGTCGTCATCGACAGAAATTTCGTCGACTTCGGAATCCTGGTCAGATTCGACTTCGCCTTCCTCGTCATTCTCGACGATCTGGACGCCCATTTCTGACAGCGCAGTCTGGATATCCTCGATCTGGTCGGGACTCATCTCGCCTGAAGGCAGCGCTTCGTTGAGCTCGTCATAGGTGACATAGCCCTTTTTCTTGGCTTTGCTGATGAGCTTGCGGATCGACGCTTCGTTGAGGTCGATCAGCGGAGCGTCGTCTTTGCCGTTACCGTTGCCTTCGTCTTTGGCCATCAGGTGTTCAATCCGTTTCCTGTTCGGAAACCGGCCGTTCGGCCGATTCCCGGATAATCTCTAGCTCAGCCGCATTGGCGGCTTTCCTGCGCCCGAAATGCATCAGGCGCTTGTCCAAATCGGAAAGCCGTTGCCGCAAGCGGGCCTGTTCGGCAATCGATCCTTCGGGATCTTCACCGAAACGCGCAGTGGCCGCTGAAATAGCGGCCTTAAGCGCCGGTTTTTCGACCAGCAGCGACACAGCTTCAGCCAGTTCCTCGCGCGCATCACCGGGGTCAGTGCCTTCTCTGAGGAAGGCGTATCTTTGGGAGTCCGGTGGGGCAGGAAGGCCTTGCGAGGCTGATATGGCGACATCTTCGCGCGAATCAAGAGTTTCCGACAATTCGTACAAGGTTTCCACCAGTGGAGCGGACTTCGGATCGACTTTGGCCAGCCTGCCGAGCGCCTCTGAATGCCGCGTAATCTCTTGCGGGAAGCGCAGCAGGCCATGGATAACAGCACTGGCCAGCGCGTCGCGCGCGCCGCCCGACAGTGCATTCTTTAGCCGCGATACAGCATCAGCTGCCAGGGCAGGGCGTGCTTGTCGTGCAGGTGCTCCATTTCGCTGCCAGAGGCGCTGCTCGCGCGGCGGGAATGCATAGGCGGAATAGCGTTCGAGCAATTCGCGGCGATAGAGCGCGCGGATGTCCTGGTGCTCGATCGCTTCGACATGGGCCAACAAGCGTTCCTTGAGCCCGGCCTTGTCCTCCGGTGTGCGCAGCGGCTGCGCATCGCGCTCAAATACCCACAGAGTATCGAGCAGGGTAGCAGGTTGGGCGAGCAGTTGCTCCATCGCTTTTGCACCTTGCTGCCTGATCAAATCATCTGGATCGAGACCGGCAGGCAGGCGCACGATCGCCAGCGAGCGGGAAGGACGGAGCATCGGCAGCGCCCGCGCAATAGCGCGCATGGCGGCGCGCTGGCCCGCTGCATCTCCGTCAAAGCACAGGATCGGCGCTTCGACCATGCGCCACAGCAATTCGAGCTGGTTTTCGGTCAGCGCGGTGCCGAGCGGGGCGACGGTGTCTTCGATCCCGGCATTGGCGAGCGCGATCACGTCCATATAGCCTTCAACCACCACCATACGCCCGCTCTGGCGGCTGACCGGGCCGGCGCGGTGAAGGTTGTAGAGCGTGCGCCCCTTATCGAACAAAGGCGTGTCGGGCGAGTTGAGGTATTTGGCGACACCGTCGCGGTTTTCGAGAATGCGTCCGCCAAAGGCGATCACCCGCCCGCGCGCATCGTGGATGGGCAGCATCAGCCGGTCACGGAACCGGTCATACGGCGCCTTGTCATCAACCGTTATTAGCATGCCGGATTCGATCAGCAGGGCTTCATCGAATTGCGATAGCGCCCCCTTGATGGCGACCTTGCTGTCCGGAGCGTAACCGAAGCCGAACCGCGCGACCGTGCCTCGGCTGAACCTACGGGTACGCAAATAGTCGCGCGCCTTCTCGCCATCCGGACCGTGCAGGTTCTCAACGAACCACTGCTGCGCCGCTTCCATCGCATCGACGAGCCCGGCGCGCTGTTCGGCGCGTTCTGCCGCGCGTGGATCGGGGCGGGGCACCTCCATCCCGGCCTGCGCCGCCAATTCCTTCACCGCATCCATGAACTGCAGCCCGCGCTGGTCGGTCATCCAGCGGATCACATCGCCATGCGCCCCGCAGCCGAAGCAGTGGTAAAAGCCCTTTTCATCGTTGACGGTGAAGCTGGGGGACTTCTCGTTGTGGAAGGGGCAACAGGCCTTCCACTCGCGCCCCGCACGCTGGAGTTTGGTCGTGCGCATGATCACGCTCGAAAGCGTTACGCGCGCGCGCAGTTCATCCAGCCATTGGGGACTCAGCATCACTTGCTGTTACCACCCACGCCGCCCTTGTCGAGCGGGTCCTGTGGACCATTCTGTGCGCAGTTTACGAAAGCGCCGCTTTCACCAGCCCGCTGGCCTTGCTCATGTCCAGCACCTGGCCGTGGCGCGCCTTGAGCTCGCCCATCACGCGGCCCATGTCCTTCATGCCCGCTGCGCCCAGCTCGGCCTTGATCGCCTCGATCGCGGTGCGAGTTTCGTCCTCGCTCATCATGATGGGCAGGAATTCCTCGATTACCGCCAGCTCGCTCTTTTCCTTGTCGGCCAGTTCCTGCCGCCCACCGT
>SBHJ01000211.1 GCA_006226465.1 Alphaproteobacteria bacterium
TGGAGAAGCTGGTGTTCGGCGTACCCGCCGTGATCTTTGTCGCGATGGGCAGGGCCGATCCGATCGCAGGGTTTTTTGGCGGGCTGGACCTGTTCTGGGCGGCAATGTTCGCGTTCGTCTGGCTGCGGATGCGATCAACCTCTTGACGAACCTCTCAAACCGATTCCACCCTCGCGCGTACGTACACACGTAAGGGGCATCCAAAACCGTAATGCAGCTTGTTATAGTTGAATCGCCGGCAAAGGCGAAGACAATCGAGAAGTATCTGGGTGCGGACTACAAGGTTCTCGCCAGCTATGGCCATGTCCGCGATCTGCCGCCGAAGGATGGTAGCGTCCGCCCGGACGAGGATTTTGCGATGGATTGGGAACTCTATCGCGACAAGCAGAGCCGCTTCAAGGAAATCGCCGACGCGGCCAAGAATGCCGACCGGCTGGTTCTGGCAACCGACCCCGATCGCGAGGGCGAGGCGATCAGCTGGCACGTTCAGGAGCTGCTTGCCAAGCGCAAGGCGTTGCCTGCCAAGGTCGATCGCGTAACCTTCAATGCCATCACCAAGAGCGCGGTGACCGAGGCGATGAAGAGCCCGCGCCAGATCGATACCGACCTCGTCGATGCCTATCTCGCACGCCGCGCGCTCGATTACCTGTTCGGCTTCACGCTATCGCCGGTGCTATGGCGCAAGCTTCCCGGTGCTAAATCGGCAGGCCGCGTCCAGTCGGTCGCTCTGCGGCTGATCTGCGAGCGCGAACATGAGATCGAGCTGTTCCGTGCGGAGGAATATTGGTCGGTCGTTGCCCATCTGGAGCATGATGGGACCGCGTTCGATGCGCGGCTGGTGCGCTACAATGGAGCAAAGCTCGACAAGCTGACTTTGGTCAATGAGGGCAGCGCACTGGCTGCGAAGGCTGCGGTCGAGGCTGGCCGGTTCATGATCGAGGACATCGAGACCAAGCCGCTCAAGCGCAATCCGCCGCCGCCGTTCACCACCTCGACACTTCAGCAAGAGGCCGCGCGCAAGCTCGGCTTCTCGGCCAGCCACACCATGCGCTGCGCCCAGTCGCTCTACGAGGCGGGCGCGATCACTTACATGCGAACCGACGGCGTGCAGATGGATCCGGGCGCGATCAATGCGCTGCGCGATGCAATCGGCGAGCGCTATGACAGTTCTTACCTGCCCGAAAAGCCGCGCTTCTATTCGACCAAGGCCAAGAACGCACAGGAGGCCCACGAGGCGATCCGGCCCACCAATTTCACCCGCGATCATGCCGGATCGGGCGATGAATCAAAGCTTTATGATCTGATCTTCAAGCGCGCCATGGCAAGCCAGATGGCCAGTGCCCAGCTTGAACGCACCACCGTGACTCTGCGCGAAGCAACCGGCCAGCATGAGCTGCGTGCCACCGGCCAGGTGGTGAAATTCCCCGGCTATTTCGCGGTCTATCAGGAGGGCTTCGACGAGAAATCGGACGAGGATGACGACGGCTTGCTCCCGGTGATGCACAAGGGTGATTGCCCGTTGAAACGTGGGGTCGACGCCAACCAGCACTTTACCCAGCCGCCGCCGCGGTATTCCGAAGCTTCGCTGGTCAAGCGGCTGGAAGAGCTGGGCATCGGGCGCCCCTCGACCTATGCCTCGACCATCCAGACCCTGCGTGACCGCGATTATGTGCGGATGGAAAAGAGCCGGTTCCATGCCGAGGAATCAGGGCGTTTGCTGACTGCCTTTCTCGAGCGCTTCTTCCCGACCTATGTTGCCTATGACTTTACCGCCGGGATGGAGGACGAGCTCGATACCGTTTCCGACGGGCGTGAGCCGTGGAAGGAATTGCTCGCCAAGTTCTGGCGCGATTTCAAGCCCAAGGCCGATGAGGTGATGGAAAAGCTGCCTTCGGAGGTGACCGAAGCGCTCGATTCCTACCTTACCGACTACCTCTTCCCCCCGCGCGAGGATGGAGGTGACCCGCGCGCTTGTCCCTTGTGTCAGAGCGAAGGGCGTGAAAACGGACGCTTGAGCCTGCGTGGCGGCAAGTTCGGGGCGTTTATCGCCTGTGCCAATTACCCCGAGTGCAAATATACCCGTCGCTTTGCCCAGCCGGGCGGTGATGGTGGTGACAATGGCGATGACGGCGTGCTTGGCCAGCACCCTGAAACTGGCGCGGCTATCCATCGCAAATCGGGCCGTTTCGGTCCCTATATCGAGATGGAGGCAGACGGCGACAAGAAGCGCGCCTCGATCCCAAAGGATCTCGACGATTTCGATCTCGAATGGGCGGTGAAGCTGCTCGACTTGCCGCGCATTGTCGGTGAGCATCCGGAAACCGGCAAGGAGATTGAGGCGGCAATAGGAAGATATGGCCCCTATCTTCGCCACGATGGCAAATACGGCAAGTTGTCGAACACGCGCGAAGTGTTCGAAATCGGCATGAACCGCGCCGTCGATATCCTTGCCCAGGCGGCCAACCGCAACGGCGGTGGCGGGCGCGCTAAGGCCGAACCGATCAAGACATTGGGTGCGCACCCCACCAGCGGGGGTGAAATCAAGGTTATGCCGGGGCGCTATGGCCCCTATGTCACCGATGGCTCCACCAATGCGACGCTTCCCAAAGACGTGAAACCGGAAGATGTTACCGAAGCACAGGCGATCGAGCTGATCGATGCCCGCGCTGCAAAGGGTCCGGTGAAGAAGAAGCGGCGGAAAACAAAGAAAAAGACCTGATTGCGTAGGGCGGAATTAACCTGTTCCGCAATGACCCTGTTCACCCCGCAACGTTGGTAAATCATCAAGACTTGTTTGCTAACACTTCGGCATGATTTGGGGACAAGTCGCGTGATAGAGATCGAAGTCCAGAACGAAACGCACCAGTCGCAGGACCGCCTGCGCTTTGCTGCCGTGCCGCGCATCGGCGAGGGCTTGCGCCTGCGCGAGCCGGACGGGATGTGGGCCAGCTATGACGTGCTCGATGTATGGTACCAAAAAGCCGAATATGGCGATGTTTGGGTGCCCTTTCTCCATGTTCGCATGACGCCGGGCGAGAGCGCCGCCAATCCAGCCACCAATGGCTACGACGTCCATCAGGAGTTAGAGCCATTCAGAATCTGATCAAACGGACCACCGGCCCCCATTCGAATGGCAACGGGCAAGAAGGCCTTGAAGGCATGACGCTGGCTGAAAAGCTGGCGGCAACCAGGCCTGCGCCGGAAATCGGATCCGAGGTTTCAAGCGAGCCGCCGCTAGAGGATGTCGATGGCGATATGGAGGCGGTCATCCGCGCGGCCAAGGCGATGCGAGACATCGACCAGACCCACCGCGCGCGGGGAAGGACATGCCTGATCGTCGATGACAGCCGCGTGATCCGCAAGGTTTCGAGCAAGATCGCGGCTAGCCTGGGCTACATTGTGATCGAGGCCGAAAATGGCGAGGAAGCGCTGGCACGCTGCCGCAAGCAGATGCCGAACCTGGTCCTGACCGACTGGCAGATGCCTGTGATGAGCGGCCCGGAATTTGTCGCGGCATTGCGTGCGATCCCCACGCCCTATCCGCCCAAGGTGGTTTTCTGCACTTCCAAGAGCACGGCGAAGGATGTCCATGAAGGCATCCGGGCCGGAGCCGACGACTATGTCGTCAAACCGTTCGACGAAGCGACGCTGAAGGCCAAGCTGGAGAAGCTTGGGGTGAGGTGA
>SBHJ01000297.1 GCA_006226465.1 Alphaproteobacteria bacterium
CCAGCAATGCTTCGACGTCCGCGGTACCATCGGCTCGGGCATGGTCGAACAGGACCAGCTCAAAATCGATGTCAGCCATGATCTGCGCGTGATTGGGCCAACTTGGCCGCCCCATATGGAGCCGCCTGACTCCGGCCTTTTGTGCCAGCGCCAGCGCCAGCCGGACCGCGCCGGTGCCGCCCGGGGTCTGCATCCCCTGGATACGCCCGCCCTTGGTCGCATCCTTGCCGAAAATATAAGGCATCAATGCATTGACGAAACCCATGTCGCCTTCTGGACCGAGATAGGCCTTGGTGTCCTGTTCATCGACCAGCTTCTGCTCTGCCGCCTTGATCGCGGCAAAAACCGGTGTGTCGCCCTGGCCTGTACGATAGACACCGACCCCAAGGTCAACCTTGTCGGGTCGATCATCGGCCGAATAGAGTTTGATCAGCGCAAGCAGCGCGTCGGGCGGCTGGGGAGTGAGTCGTTCGAGCATGGCCGCGCCCATGCCGATTTCAAAGAAAGGCCGCAACAGGCTTTTACCTTGTCGCGGCCAAAATTCGACTTGCCGAAGGGCCCCGGGGGCCAGCGGTCAGAACGGCAGCCAGCGCTGCTTCTTGGAAAACTTCATGTAACCGGCATTGACGCCGAGCCGCAGGCCGGCACCCATGCGGATCGGGATCAGCACCACATCGCCCCGGCGCAGATAGCTGGCAGTGAGCCCGCCTACGACATAGGCTTGCCCCTCGCCCGCCGGATAACGTTTGTACAAATCTTCGCTGTCGAACAGATTATAGACCAGCACGAAGGTGTTGGCGGCATTCGCTCCCACGTCGAACCCGATCGAGGGACCGGTCCAATAGACCTTACGTTCGCCTTCAACCTTGTGATGCAGCGTGCCCGACCCATAGCGCAAGCCGAACGCAATCGCTCCGCCCGCCTCGCGGCCAACTATGTAGGCATTGGGTTCGCCCTGTTCCTTGAGCAAGCTCTGGATCATCTTGGCGAGCCCTTCGGCGCCCTTGCCGAATACCCCTTCGGCTTCGCCGATCAGATCGTCTTCGCCGTAGGTTGCGCTTTCGACCTGCGCTGCTGGCGCAACTTCAGTCGTCGCGTCTGGCTGGCCGGAGGTGACGACATCCTGCTCGGTCCATCCACCAACGCCGCCCTTGGCCGATGCATCGGGGGCTTGGACGGGTGCGGGATCCGGTGCAGCGGGTGCGGTTGACGCTGGCGCCAAGTCAGCATCAATCCCCTCATCAAAGGCAGTATCCGGGTCGACCGATTCCAGCTGCTGTGCTGCCACCGGATTCGTGGCTATTGCCAGGGCCGCTGCCATTCCGACCACAAGTGCCTTCAGGCGGTCGCCAATTGGTTTCATTTCTGCGTTCCTCCGCCCCGACGGGACTTTTTCATTGCAAGAAGAATCCTTTGCTGCGCGCTTCTCAATTGCGCGGCGGTGAACCGAATCAGAAATGCGGTGAACCGAATCTTCTGTCCGACGATCGGTGTTGTCCGTTGGCGGGCAGTCTTTTTCTGAAACCACCTTGCCGCCTGAGCACGCCGCCACTATAGCGCGCCACTCGCAGCCGATGCAGACGTTGTGGAGACGTGGGTGAGTGGCTGAAACCAGTTCCCTGCTAAGGAACCATACTCGTAAGGGTATCGAGGGTTCGAATCCCTCCGTCTCCGCCACCTCGCTTTTCCCAATCAGTCCCTTATAGTCCCCAAACCCGCAGAAATGCGGCGCTTTTTCGCTTTTCGTCGTCCGCGTAGTTCTCTATATGTTCCTATGCATCCGGCGCAGCTTGTGGGTCTAGATGTGGGTCTGAAAGGAACAAGCAATGGGCAAGCTGACGGCGATGGGGGTCAAGAATCTCGCTGAACCTGGCCGCTATTCGGATGGCGAAGGTTTGATCCTCAAACTATCTGGGAAAGGTAAAGGCAGCTGGATTCTCCGGGTGCAGGCCAACGGGAAGCGCCGGGACATCGGATTGGGACCACTTTCCGAGCTGCCGCTGGCTGATGCGCGCGAGGCTGCGCGGGCACTCCGCAAGGAAATGAAAGCGGGCGTCGATGTTCTGGCAGAGCGAAAAAGGGAAGCGTTGGTCATCCCCACTTTCAGCGACGCCGCCAAGCTCGTGCATGAAGAGCACAAGGCCGCGTGGAAGAACGGCAAGCATCAGGCCCAGTGGATCAAGACTCTCGAGACCTATGCTTTTCCGAGCCTGGGCGACAAACTCGTGTCAGAAATTGAAGGGCCGACAATCCGCGATGCGCTTTCGCCAATCTGGCTGACCAAACCCGAGACTGCGAGACGGGTGCGGCAACGAATCGGATCGGTGCTCGATTGGGCTTGCGCAAAGGGCTTTCGTGAGACGGAGGCTCCGATGCGTTCTGTACTCCGCGGCTTGCCGCGCCAGCCCAAGAAGCAGAGCCACCTGGCAGCAATGCCTTATCCTGATCTTCCCACTTTCCTCAAATGGCTGCGTGGGCGCTCCTCGGTTGGCCGTCTTGCCTTGGAGTTCGTGATCCTGAACGCCTCTCGCTCCGGCGAAGTGCGCGGTGCGTGCTGGAACGAGATCGACCTCAATAAGAAGCTCTGGACCATCCCTGCCGAACGCATGAAGGCAGGAACCATCCACGTCGTCCCGCTGTCGGAAGCGGCCCTGGACGTACTCAAGCGAGCGAAAGCCTTTCGCTCGCCCGTGAGCAATCTGGTGTTTCCTGGCCAGAACCCGCGTCGCCAACTGTCCGACATGACCTTGCTAAAAATCCTGCGCGACAAGGGCGACGACTATACCGTTCATGGTTTTCGATCGTCCTTTCGCGATTGGGTCGCCGAAAAGACGAACTATCCGGGTGAAGTCGCAGAAGCCGCGCTGGCACACACGATAGCTAACAAGGTCGAAGCGGCCTATCGACGCACGGATTACCTCGACAAGCGCAAACCATTGATGTCTGATTGGGCGAAATTTCTCGAAAGCTGACCGGTCGAACATCTGCTCGCTGCCCTTGATTCCGGCGTTTGCTGCTCTCCCCGTGCGGCACTGAGTCGCGTAGGAGTACCGGAATGCAGCCTCGATCCTTCATGCGACATCGCTTTGGATCTCGAATTGCCGCTCATAGCCCGCCGCTTGCGGGGCGAGCCTGAGAAGGCCACGCTAATCTGGCAACTTCTCCTCAACATCAATTCCCAAGGATTCCTGGAAGCCTGAGCCCCTTGTCCTGCGCGCAATCGAGCGCGAGATCATAGCCTGCATCGGCGTGACGCATAACACCAGTCGCCGGATCGTTCCAAAGTACGCGTTCGAGCCTGCGGGCGGCGTCTACGCTACCGTCGGCAAGCACCACCATGCCCGAGTGCTGCGAGAAGCCCATGCCAACCCCGCCGCCATGGTGCAGGCTCACCCAGGTCGCGCCGGAAGCGGTGTTAAGCAGCGCATTGAGCAAGGGCCAGTCGGATACCGCATCCGAGCCGTCCTGCATGGCTTCGGTTTCGCGGTTGGGGCTCGCGACCGAGCCTGAATCGAGGTGATCGCGCCCGATCACCACCGGGGCCTTCAGTTCGCCGCTCGCCACCATCTCGTTGAACGCAAGGCCCAGCCGGTGCCGGTCCCCCAGCCCAACCCAGCAGATTCGCGCGGGCAAGCCCTGGAAAGCGATCCGCTCGCGCGCCATGTCGAGCCAGTTGTGCAGGTG
>SBHJ01000151.1 GCA_006226465.1 Alphaproteobacteria bacterium
CCGATCGCATCGGTCAGATGCCATTCGAGCTTGGGCGCATAGAAGGCACCTTCGCCGGGCAGCTCTTCCCAGCCGTATTCGTCCGTCGCCATGCCTGCATCGACAACCGCCTGCCGCAGCTCGGCCTCGGCCTTGTCCCAATCCTCGTCCGAGCCGAAACGCTGCTCGGGCCGCAACGCCAGCTTGACCGCATAGGTGAAGCCGAAATCCTTATAGACCCGGTCGGCCAGTTGGCAGAAGTTGCGCACTTCCTCGACGATCTGGTCCTCGCGGCAGAAGATATGACCATCGTCCTGCGTGAACTGGCGCACCCGCATCAGACCATGCAACGCGCCGTGCGGTTCGTTGCGATGGCAGCAGCCGTTTTCGACCAGGCGCAGCGGCAGATCGCGATATGACTTGATGCCCTGCTTGAAGATGAGGACATGCGCCGGGCAGTTCATCGGCTTCAATGCCATCCATTCGGCGGCGTCTGAAACCAGCGGGCCTTCATCCTCGGTATTTGGTACTTCGTCCGGAATGACGAACATGTTCTCGCGGTATTTGCCCCAATGTCCGCTCTTCTCCCACTGGCGGGCATCCATCACCTGCGGCGTCTTGACCTCAAGACAGTCGGCCCCTTGTACCGCTCGCCGGATGTAATCTTCCAGCATGCGGTAGATGACAAAGCCCTGTGGGTGCCAGAACACGCTGCCATGCGCCTCTTCCTGGAGGTGGAACAGATTCATTTCCCGGCCAAGCTTGCGGTGATCGCGCTTGGCCGCTTCTTCCAACCGATGGAGATGCTCGTCGAGCTGCTTCTTGTTGAGCCACCCGGTACCATAGATGCGCGTCAACTGTGCATTGCGCTGGTCACCGCGCCAATAGGCGCCCGCTACCCGCATCAACTTGAAGGCCTGCGGATCGAGCTTCCCGGTCGAGGGCAAATGCGGCCCACGGCACATGTCGAGCCAGTCGTCGCCGGACCAATAGACCGTCAGCTCCTCGCCTTCGGGCAGTTCTTTGGCCCACTCCGCCTTGAAGCTCTCGCCTTCCGCTTCCCATTTGTCGATCAAGGCTTGGCGGCTCCACGCCTCGCGCCGCAAGGGTTTGTCGGCGCGGATGATCTCGCGCATCTTCTCCTCGATCGCGGGCAGATCGTCCATGCTGAATGGATCGCGACCAGCCGGGGCCATCACATCATAGTAGAAACCGTCGTCGGTGGCGGGGCCAAAGGTGATCTGCGTTCCGGGCCACAGCGTCTGCACCGCTTCGGCCAGTACATGGGCATAGTCGTGGCGCGCCAGCTCGAGCGCGTCTGCCTCGTCGCGCGAGGTGACCAGCGCGAGGTTCGCATCGCCCTCGAAAGGCCGGGTGAGGTCGCGCAATTCGCCGTCCACTCGCGCCGCCAGTGCGGCCTTGGCAAGACCCGGTCCGATCGCAGCGGCGATGTCTGCCGGGGTCGCGCCGCGTTCCACTTCGCGGACCGATCCATCGGGCAGGCTGATTTTCAACATCTCACTCATGGCATTCGTCTCAATTCGCGTTCGGCGCGCCATGGCACAGCCATGCACGCACCGGAAGGGGCGTCTGCCAGTTTTTGCGGGTTTCGAGTGAGAGACGCCGCGCCACCCGAAACCGGGTGGCGGGTCTCGCGACTAAGCTGCGACCGACCGCCCCCGGAAATCCGAGGTGGTAGTAGTGGTCGTGGTGGTCACGAGATTCGCCATGCACGCCATCTAGGTTCCTAGAGATAAATACTCAACCAATACCGATGCCGCCCGAGCCGATTGCGCTGGTAAGCCGCTTGGAGCTTGCCAGTGCTGCCTTGCGGGCCTTGACCGTTTGGAGGTAGCGATACTCAGCCGTGGCACCTTCCGGTGTCAGCTCCAGCAGAGCATATCCGCGCTGCGAGGTGTCGGCATATTTGAGGGTCGGATTGTATTCGACGAGATCGCGCGCAAGGTCGGCGGGGGCAATCGTGCCAAGATAGCTCTCAAGTCCCGGTGAAGTAACCGAATGCACCCCGAATTCGATCCCGGCCGGAGCGCCGTCATGCTCCAGCTCGAAGCCCCAACTGTTGTGCGAATCTCCGGCCAGCACCAGTAGGTTCGCACCTGCTTCGAGCGAAGCCTTGAGCAATCGATCGCGCGCCGCAGGATAGCCATCCCACGCGTCCATATTGGCGGGCAGGCCGGTCTTGCTCGCAAGCGAGGCTGCCGTGATCCGGCGGCGGACGTAATCAGGCGAATCCTTGCCTAACGCGTCTAGCAGGCTGGGCGGCGTCGATAGTTTGCCCATCACAACCTGTTGCACCAGTACCTGCCAGGCCTTGCCCTCGCGCGTCGAACGCCTGAGCCCTGCATCGAGCCACGCCTCCTGCGTAGCGCCCAGCAATTGACGTTCGGGATTGGCATAGTCGCCGTCACGGAATGCCTTGAGCGCCGCCGATATCTCTTCCGGGGTCTTCTTACCTGTCGTCGCCTTGCCAAGGCTGAATTGTTCTTCGCGCCCCTCAATCCTTGTGTCGAGCCGGAACAGCGTGGCGAGGTTGCCGACTTCATAGGCCGCATAGTTCTCGTCGGAAACGGGGAGCCATTCGCGATAGGCGCGGCGGGCAGCGGCCTTGCGCACCTCCCAGTCGCCTTCTGTCTCGCTTTGGTGATTTTCTGCCCCGCCTTTCCAGCTGTCATTGGCGGTTTCGTGATCGTCCCAGATGCTGATCATCGGCAGGAGTTGATGGATGCGTCTGAGGTCCGGATCCGCACGATAGGTGGCATAGCGCAGGCGATAGTCGGCGAGGTGGACAATCTCGCTTTCGGGCCACAGGACGCGTTCTGCAATAGCCGCTTCTGGTTCTGGATAGGAGCCACGTCGATATTCGTAGATGTAGTCGCCGAGGTGTAGCGCAAGATCGAATTCATCGGCCTCGGCCGCATGAGCATAGGCGTTGAAATATCCGAAGCCGAAGTTCGAACATGAAAAAACCGCCATGCGAAACTTGCTGACATCGCCTTCGGGAAGGGTGCGCGTGCGCCCTATCTCCGAAATCTCGCCGCTGGGCGCAACAAAACGGTAATAATACCATCGATTGTCGCGCAGCCCGTCTGCCCAGGCTTTGGCGCACCAATCGGTCTCTGCGCTTGCCCGCGCACTTCCGCCGGCAACTGTGTCGGCAAAATCGGGCGTCTCGCTAACCTGGAACTCGAGGTAGGTATCCTGGTCAGCAACATATCGCGTCCACAACAGCACTTTGTCGGGCCCTGGTTCCCCGCTCGCAACGCCGTGCGTGAACCCGTTGCCAAAACCGCGGGCGGCCAGCGGAGCGGCAGTAAGAGCGGCGCTGGCCGCACCTAACCGGAATAAGCCGCGGCGAGTAAAGGCCGCGGCAGGGCGAGCGGGCTGTTGGGCGTTTTTGCTTGCTGACATGGTTGTCAGCTAGGCTGCTCGCAAGTCAGGCAAATGACAAGGGGCAATGCGAGTCCCTTGTCATTCCATTGCCCAAACCACATGACGTACGCATGATTTCACCGAGTTATCACAACATGCCTGATGGACAGCGGATCGCCTTTCGCGTGGCGCGTGGAGCCGGTCCCGCATTGGTTTTCCTTCCCGGCTATATGTCCGACATGGAAGGGGGCAAGGCGACCGCCGTATTCGAATGGGCCAGCGCCAATGGCCGCGCATGCTTGTTGCTCGACTA
>SBHJ01000158.1 GCA_006226465.1 Alphaproteobacteria bacterium
AGATAGTCATTATGCGCGCGACCTGCGCGGCGCTCGGTCAGGTTTTCGAGCGATTCATCGGCTTGGAACACCTCGTCAAATGTGCCCATTCCCGCGCCGACCGGCCAATATCGCTGGGCAGCAAAGGTCGCGTCATCCCAAATGTAGCTGCGCGCGTCCTGTTCTCCCGAAAACCGCGCCACGCTATGCGCAATCCGTGTGTTGGGCACCGCCACCGCGAGCGCTCCGAGCACCGCAACCGCGCCGATCAGCCCGAATGCCGGGCTTTTCCATCCTGTCGTGGGGCTCCACCGTGAGGGTGAGCAATTCTGCAAGGCAATCAACCCCAGCGGCAGCCCGGCGAGCACCATCGCGCTGCGCGATCGGGTAAGCACGATCGCCACGATCAACAAGGCTCCTATCACCAGCCGGGCATATGGCAGTTTGCTCGCTCCATCTCGTCTCGATGGCAGCGCCAGAAAGGCGAGACAGGCGACGAGGAAGATTCCGGTCGAATTGCGGTTCGCGAAAGTTCCGAACAGCACGCCCGGCATCGGATTTTCCGGATAGGGGATCGCCGCCGCACCGTTGGAAAGGACTTGCGGAACGCCGATCAAAAAATTGGCCAGCGCAAGGGCGACAAGCACTTGTCCCGCACGCACTAGTTCTTGCTGGGACAGGCGCCAGGCCAGAAGGAGCACGCACACCGGTGCAATCAAACCGCTTAACGCTACCAGAGTGCGGTTGCGATCGAGCGAAATGCCAAACCACCCGGTCGCGCCAACCGCGTTGCGTGCTTCCGCCGCCAGTTCACGTCCCGGCAAGGCCTGCCACCAATCGGGACGAAGTGGAATTAGCTGCATCACGGGTATCGCGATCGATAGCGCCACGAGCACGGCCAATGACCGCGGAGCCTTGGTCCAGAATGCAGCGAATGCCTCCCGATTTGCCGCAAGGACGGCCAGGGCAACCAGCTGAACCCCAAGGTTCATCAATCCGTAGGCGACACCTCCGCCGCCGAATAGCACGGCGACGCAGAGCAGCAGCGTCAGCTGGAACCTGGCGCTAATTGGCACCGTTGGACTGGTTCGGCGTATTGCCACCGCTCGATGAGCCACCTGCCAGGATCAGGCCGAACGCCAATGCAAATCCCCCGGCCAGCAGCAGGATCGAACTCAGGTCTTCGTTGGAGATCCAACCGGCCTTGCGTTTTTTGCTTTCCGGCGCACGCTGCAACTCGGGTTGGGCATTGGACTCGCCAGCATAATAGACCGGGCTGGAACTCGCGCGCGTATTGGCTTCGGCAGCTACCGGGGCCAGCGCCATGGTGATGGCGACTGAAGTCAGCGCAAATCTGCAGGCTTTCGAGCTCAATTTGGATGCCCTTTCGTGCAAGCCATGCGAATCTACCCTGCCGCCTGTCTGTCTGCAAGCGCAGGTATCGTCGACCGGCCCTTTCCGCCCTGCTGGATTGCCTCTACTACGCATCGATGGCGGAAGATCCGAATGGTGAGATAGACGCAGCCAACATCCGGCTAAAGCGCGCCATGGCAGTGCAGATGCTGCCAGTTCCTGGTTGTGAGGGGAACCTGATCTACCAAGATGGGCATCTTGCCATGACCCGCGATCGTTTCTGGTTCGAGACTCCCGGAGGTGTCCGCTTCTACTATCGCAAGGGCGCCAATGTAATCGCCGAGCTGCCCGACGAGGCGCTGCGTGGCGAGTTCGAGTTATATTTGTGGGGCACGGTCTATGGCGCAGTCGCATGGTACAATGGGCTTGCCCCGATGCATGCCTCTGCCGTTTCGCACAATGACCGGGTGATCGCCTTCACTGCCGATTCCGGAGGGGGAAAATCGACACTGGCAGCGGGTTTGGTCGATCGCGGTTACGGTCATTTTTGCGACGACACATTGATTGTGCTTCCCGTCCGGGGCAGCCCGCCTGTCTGTCTACCTGACGAGCGTCCGATGAAGCTATGGGGCGATGCGCTGCAACAGCTCGCGGCGACGCCATTGGGCCCAGTCGCGACCGTACCAGACAAACACTATGCCCAAGCGAGACGGAGCGATGCCAGGATATTGCCGCTCGGCGACCTGATCTTCCTTGAGACTGGCAATGACTTCGCGCTGACCCCGGTAACCGGGGCATCCAAGCTCACCCTGTTGCCGCAGGCCATGTATCGCAGCTTCATCCATGCGGCGCGTGGGAACCGCGAATTTCACATCGACATCATGCTGAATCTGGCAAGCGAGGTGCGCTTCTGGCGCCTGACCAGGCCTCGCGAACAAGCCACAATCGGCAAATCCTGCGAGCGCACCGCTCAATTGCTGCAGACTGCAGGGCTCTGACCTTTCCGAGAATATCGGTGGAGTGAATCATCGCTCCAGTTGTCGCTCATCTGCGATTCACCTATGATCACGCATGATCCGCGATGCGAACCTATCGCTTGGGAAGTTTCACAATGTCCGGCAAGAATGAAATCGGTGATTCACGGCGGAACAAGTGGTCCGAGCCGGAACTGGTTCAATTGACGGTCGATCTTACTGCGATTGCCGGGAACAAGTTTCCGCCAGGAGATAACAAGGTCAGCAATGGTAAGTCGGTTACCCCAAGTTGAGCGTCGCTGAACCATACTAACCAGCATGCACGCAACCATTCGAAAACGACCGGACAAATATCTCGCCACCGAGATCGATGACGAATTGATTCTCGTCCATGCTGATACCGGCGCATTCTTCTCGCTGGCTGGCACTGGCCTCGCGATCTGGCGGGCGCTTGACCACAGCAATGATCCCGATGCTATCGTCCAATCGCTGATCGACGGCTATGATGTCGAGCATGATCGATGCCAACGCTCCGTTGTTCGGTTCAATAATCGCCTGGTCGAAGCAGGCTTCGCCGAGTTCTGCTGACGCCGGAGACTTCGGGTGAACGTGTGGCGTAGCCGCCTCGCCACCTTGCGGGCCATGTTGTGGTTAATGTTGGCGCGCACACTGGTACGGCTCGCGCCCCTTCGTACCTATCGCTTGACGCTCGGGCCGGTCGCCGAAGGTGTGCGTGATTGCGAGCCAGAACCATCCGACGTTGATCTCGCACTGGCGATCGCACAACGGATCGAGCGCGCCGCGACGCGGCTGCCGGGCGAAAGCAAGTGCCTGCCCAAGGCGATTGCATTGCAATGGATGCTGCGGCGCGTGGGCCTGCCATCGCGACTGATCGTCGCCGTGCATCGCACTGCGCGGAATGGGCCGCACGCCTTCCATGCCTGGGTCGAGCAAGGCGAACGCATCCTGATCGGTCATTGCGACCGAGCCGACTACTGCCCGGTCATGGCCTTCGATCAATTTGGAGCGAGCTAAAGTGCAGCGCCAACTGCTTGTCTGCGCGGCGTTTGATTTGTCCGGGGCTGGCTGGCCAGAGCGGGCATGGGAACGAATGGTTGCCAGCCTGAAACTGGGTAGGGCCGGGGATATCAGGCACAGTTTGCATCCTGGAGCTGCCTTCGCCCAGCGGGCCGATGCGTTGCCTGGCTCGAATAGGCCGCGCATCCTGCCGCTGGAGTTGGAACCCGATGCGGATGGTGCTTACACCTTGCTCACGGGCCGACTGTTCGAGCGCCTTCAATTGGCGGATCGTCTGGGCGCTTCCCCACAGCTGTCTGATGCGGAGCT
>SBHJ01000128.1 GCA_006226465.1 Alphaproteobacteria bacterium
CCCTTTTCCTTCATCGCGGGTACCGCAAGGCGGGTAGTGTGAAACACCGCCGACAGGTTCAGGCCGATGATCGCGTCCCACTTGTCGACCGGAAATTCCTCGACCGGCGCGACATGCTGCATGCCGGCATTGTTGATCAGGATATCAATTGGCCCCGCCTCGGCCATCATCGCTTCGATTTGCCTGGGGTCCAGCAGATTTGCCGTTGAATGGGTGGCGGACATTTCCTCGCACAGCGCAGCGATCTCGCCGGCATCACCAAAACCGTTGAGAATTACCTCGGCTCCTTCGGCATGGAGCGCGCGGGCCGTTGCCAACCCAATTCCCGAAGTAGAACCGGTAATTAGTGCGCGCTTTCCGTTGAGGAACATCGAATTCTCCTGCATGTTTGCGTGATTGCAGTGCTTTTGCCGCGACCGGCGTCGCTGTCCAGCGATAATCGGCGGCCAACAGGATGATTGAGGACCGAAGATGCGCCTGAACCCCTTCAACACAGACAACATCCGCGTGCGTGAGGGTGGCGGCCGTGGTCGAATGCCGGGTGGGTCAGCAGGCGGCATAGGATGCGGCACGATCGTGCTGGCGCTGGTTGCCTATTTCGTGTTCGGCGCCGATCCCATGCAAACGATCGGCGCGATCGAAGGGATGCAACAGCAGGGACCAGCCACGCAGCAATCATCGGGCCGGAGCGAAGCCGAAATCTGCAACTCCGGGCGCTATTCGCAGGAGGCCTGCGCAGCGCTTTCTTCGTTAAACGAGACCTGGGGGCGCGAATTCCAGCGCGCCGGAATAGCTTTCGAAGATCCGATCCTGACCTTCTACAGCGGCAACATCACCACGCAGGGCTGCGGCAGCGCCAGTTCAGCCGCTGGGCCGTTCTATTGCCCGGGAGATATGGGTATCTATCTCGACACGAGTTTCTACGATCAGCTGGCCCAAATGTCTGGCGAGCGTGGTGACTTCGCCCGTCACTATGTCATCGCGCATGAATATGGCCACCACATCCAGCGACTGACGGGTCTCGCCGCACAGGTGCGGAGCGCGCAGCAGCGGAATCCAGTTCGTGCGAACGAGCTGCAGGTACGGATGGAATTGCAGGCTGATTGCTATGCCGGGGTGTGGGCCGGCAAGAACCGCGAGCTGATCGAACCGGGTGACATGGAAGAAGGCATGAACGCCGCAAGTGCCATCGGCGACGATACCTTGCAGCGAAGTGCCGGACAGCGGATCAATCCTGAAAGCTTTACCCATGGTACGAGCGAACAGCGCATGCAGGCGCTCAGATCAGGCCTGCGAAGCGCCGATGAATCAATATGCGATCGCTACTTCGAAATGGACTGATCCAGTCGGTCGCTGACCCGCGATTGTAAAGGCGGACCCGGGTGGGACTGGGTACCCGGATCCGCCTCCTGATCCTCACCTCGCGCCATTGGGGGACGGAGGATGCGAGGCCAAGCTTCAGTCTTTTGATTCTTCCTTGATCCGGGCAATCTCACGGTCGAGTTCGCGCAGGACTTCCTCACGAATTTCGTCCGTCATGTCCTTGTTATGGGCGATCTGGGCACGGGCCGATTCCAGACCGGCGATCGCGCTCGCCATGATATGACTTTTGCATATCTTGATCACACGACGGCCCTTGGGATCGGTCGCTTCGGCCGATTCATTGTCTTTGCACTCGACCGAGAAGTGCTGCATGTCTCCGTCGAGGTTCTTGAGTTCAAGCATAGCTAAACGGTGTTCCTTCATCGATTCCTTCAGATCGATGCGCAACTCGGCCATGTCTTCACGCAGCTCTTTCATCAGCTCCTCGCGCTCTTCGGCAGACAGTTCCTCGCCATCGCGAATGACCTTGTAGCGATGCACCTTGCGAACTTCGCCATCGCCCCCGGTCCCGCTGTCCTCGTCCTTCCAGACGAACACATGCTTGTCATGCTCGACATCGGGCGCTTCGGCATCGGCCACAGCCTGGAGTGCAAGCGGAGCAAGAGGTGCCTCCGGAGCAGCCGGAGCTACAGGAGCTACGGGTGCCACAGGAGCCACAGGCGCGGCTGGCGCCGTCGGTTCGGCGTAGGAAATCGATGCGGTCAGCGGCAGGGCAACCAGCGCCGCAGCCAGCAGTCCGCGTCCGGCCAGGCGGCGACGCTGTGAAAGATCGTTCATATTCAGGCTCCTCAATCGTTGAACTATGGATTTGTCGCCCAGCACCGGGCAGGCCATCGGCGCAGCGAGCGCCACCTTGGGTCCCGCCGCAAAGCTTGCAATCAGATTGGCGTAACTCGCTCGCTGCGCCGGCCCGCGTGCCCGCACCACGCGGGCATCGCAGGCGGCCTCCTGGTCGCGCCGCATGGCCAGCCATCCGATCCGCGCTAGCGGATTGAACCAGTGCATGGCAAACAGCGGCTGGACCAGCATATTGACCAAGAGGTCATGCCCCTTGTGGTGGGCCAACTCGTGCGCCAGCGCTAGATCACGTGCTTCACGATCGTATCGCGCCATGAAACCTTCGGGCAATGCCACGATCTTGTCACGCACACCCAGCGCAAGCGGCGAAGCGGTCGCCGGGGTCTCGATCAGCCGGACCTTTCCGGCCTGACCAACCCCGCGCGCATCGGCGAGCAATTCCGAACGCACCTGGTGATAGGCGCGAAAACGCAAGAACAGGAATACTGCAGCGCCGCCCAGCCACAGGGCCAGCGCCAATTGCGTCAGAGGCAAGGCGTCCAGCCAGGTCGCAGGCTCGAGCGGTGGAGCTTCGGCAGCCGCGACAGCGGTGGTCTCAATGACATAATAGACCGGCGCTTCAGCCGCGATCTCGCCCACCTCTTGCGCCGGATTCATCCATGCGGGAAGTTCAATCGCAGGGAGCAGCAACCGCATCGCGGGGAGCGTCCAAAGCGCGTAGGCGGTCGTGGGACCGAAATACCGCGCCACGGGGCGGCGCAGCACCAGGACCAGGGCAATCAGCGCCGCGGTCCAGACGAATGTGTCGAACAGCCAGTCGATCATTGCTTGAGCTCCTTCAACAGAGCCTCGATCTCGGCCAGGTCGTCATCGGTCAGGGCTTCCTGCTCGGCCAGATGGGCGAACAGCGGCGCTGCACGACCGCCGAACAGGCGATCGACCAGGCGGCGAGATTCGCCGCCGATGTAGTCGGCGCGCGCGATTAGCGGGCTATAGAGAAAGCGGCGACCTTCGGGTTCGGCGGCGATGGCCTGTTTGGAAACCAGGCGGCTGAGCAGGGTCTTGACCGTGGCGAGGCTCCAGCCGCGCGCCGCACAGACCTGATCGCACACTTCTGCGGCGGTAATCGGGTTGCGTTCCCAGATCACCTCCATCACCGCATGTTCGGCCTCGCTGATGCGTTCCGGCCTGGTTTCGCTCGCTTGCGTCAAAGCACCCTCCCACCTTGTCGTCTACGACTGTAGTCATATCGACTACGTCTGTAAACATGAAGACTGGATGAATGGACAGTCATCGCGCTTGCTTATCTGCGAATGCCATATCAGGATGGACGAATGACATGCAGATACCCGACTTTTGCAGTGCTCCTGGCAACAGTTGCCCTTGCCCCGCCGCTGATGGCGGCAAATGAACCGGTCATGCCGCAGACACACGTTGCCGATCTCGATCCATCC
>SBHJ01000173.1 GCA_006226465.1 Alphaproteobacteria bacterium
CCAGTTCGACCAGCGGATGACCCGTTCAATTCGGACCGATCAAGTGGTGTCTGGTTCAGCGAATCCGATAAAAATCTGCCACTCGGTCAAGCGCCAGCTTTAGCACCAGCTTGCCGCTTCGCGTGGGCCAGCCGAGGTGCTTCTCAGCATGCGGCAAGGCTTCCCCCGCGCAGACCACGCGCCAGAGTATATCGGCCAGCCCGCTTCCCGCTTCGGCCAATGCACCATCGAAGCGCGCCTTGGCCGCGATTTGCCGCTCGGTCCGGGTCAAGCCAAGGTCGCTCGAACCTTTCACCCGGACCGGATCCCAGCGCATGGTGATACTTGCCCCCAGCTGTGCACGCTCGAAATCCATTCGCAGCCGCTCGCCAGCATCGAAATGCCGGTCGCTTAAATGCCCGCGCGCATGAAGCCAGCTGAGTGGCGATTCCGCGATATTGACCGTAACTGTCCTGCGCTTGCCTCGTGCATCTCCTGCGCGTCTTGGACCCTCTTGGGTAAGTTCGCGTTCAACCAGCTTTTGCGGCATGCCCCCTCCTCCTTGTGCATTGCTAATGGCGCGCCACTTGCAATGATCCGGTTCGTGTAGGAAAGTGAAAATCACCAATTGGGTTAACTGGCGAGGAGGTCTCAAGTGATCAATCGCATTCGCGACATTCGTAAGACCAAGGGGATCACGCTGGCCGAGCTGGCGGCGGCCTGCAATCCGCCCACCACCGCGCAGACGATTGGGCGGCTCGAAACCGGCATGCGCAATCTCTCGCTCAAATGGATGGAACGCATCGCGGAGGCGCTGGAGGTTGATCCCGAAACACTGGTTCGATCCGAAACGGCAGAGCAACCCATGGTCGTGGCCTCGTTGCGTGCGCACGGGCCCGAAGCGCTGAACAAGCCGCGCGAAGCGATCATGCCGCTAGAGCTGGGCGGCAATGGCGTCGACATGGTCCTCGCGGTGGACGACAGCGTTGGCGAATTCCGCCCTGGCGACATGTTGTGGCTCAAACGGCTCGATCCAGACGATGTGGCACATGCGATCAACCGTGATGTGCTGGTCCCGCGCCCCGGGGGTCGCTTTGCCTTCGGTCGCTTGATCGACCGTCAGGGATCCTTGGTGGGCATCCTGCCACCCGGTAGTGGTCACAAGCAGCAGGTTGTCGACAACCCCCCCTGGATCGCTGTGGCCGAAATGCTGGTCCGCCGCTTTTGAAGCACGTCCTCTGCCTTTCGACTCTGTTCCCCAACGCGACGAACCCTCGCTTCGGTACTTTCGTGGCGCGCTCGCTCGAAGCTTTGGCGGCGCGCGGCGATTGGCGCGTCACGATTGTGAACCCGATCGGCATCCCCCCTTTGGCCCTCGGGCGCTATCGCGCGCTCGCAAAATTGCCAGAGTATGAGGAAGGGCGCGGCCTGGCGATTTATCGTCCGCGCTTCACTCTGGTGCCGCGGTTTGGGGTACGGCTCAACGCTTCGGCCATAGCCAAGGCGGCGCTGCCGCTGATCCGGCGAATCCACGCCGATCAGCCGATCGACCTGCTCGATGCCCAATTCTTTTATCCCGATGGCCCCGCGGTCTGCTGGATAGCACAGCAGATGGGCCTGCCTTTCTCGATCAAGGCGCGCGGCGCGGATATCATGTTCTGGGGCCGGAAGGAATTTGCCCACGACCAGATGCTTGAAGCCGCGAATCGCGCTACTGGCCTGCTCGCCGTGTCGCATGAACTCGCAGGGCAAATGGCAATCCTCGACATGCCGCGCGACAAGATTACGGTTCACTATACCGGCCTTGATCGCGACCGGTTCCGTCCGCTTGGCCATGTCGGGCTGCGCAGCAATCTGGCAGAATCTTTGGGGTTCGAACTGCCTGACGATACGCCCCTACTGGTAACAGTGGGGGCCTTGATCGAACGCAAGGGACAGGAGCTGGCCATCGGCGCGCTGGCTTCGCTGCCCGAAGCGCGGCTGGTCCTCGTCGGCAAGGGCGATGATGAGCCGCATTTGCGGCGGCTGGCGCGTGATTTTGGAGTGGACGACCGAGTTCATTTTGCCGGATCGGTTGATCACGACCTGTTGCCCGTGATCCTTTCCGCTGCAGATGTCATGGTGTTGCCGACCCGCAGCGAGGGCCTGGCCAATGCCTGGGTCGAAGCGCTGGCTTGCGGTACGCCCGTCGTCACTTGCGACGTGGGCGGCGCGCGCGAACTGATCGCTGGCGACACGGCAGGCCGGCTTGTGGAGCGCGACATCGAAGCAATCGCTGCGGGCATTCGCGACGTGCTGGCGAACCAGACCTCGCCTGAGGCAGTGGCCGTCACGGTCGAACGTTTCAGCTGGGGCAGCAACGCAGCGGAGCTGGCGGCCTATTACGACCGCCTGACCGACTAAACCTCGCCTCGCGCAGCGCGTTCCTGGCGGTCAACCACACTCTCATCGGGCACGAAGCTGTTCGAGGTCACCCCCAACCATACCAACAGCGGCGCCGCCATGTAGATCGAGCTGTAAGTACCGATGAAAATGCCCAGCGTGATCGCCGCGGTCAGGCCGAACAGGCTGGCTGGGCCGAACAGCAACAGCGGGACCAGCGCAATCAACAGCGTCAGCGAGGTCATCACTGTGCGCGCCAGCGTTTCGTTGACCGAAAGATCAAGCAGCTCGGGCAACGGCATCTTGCGGAACTTCTTCAGGTTCTCGCGGATGCGGTCATAGACAACGATTGTGTCGTTCAGGGAGTAACCGATAATTGCCAGGATCGCGGCGATGATCTGCAGGCTGAATTCGAGCTGGAACAGCGCGAACATGCCCAATGTCACCGAAACGTCGTGCAGCAGTGCGAACAAGGCACCGGCTCCGAACTGCCATTCGAACCGCACCCAGATGTAGAATGCCACTGCAGCCATTGCGGCGAGCAAAGCCAGCACCGCATCGTTGCGGAACTCGCCAGCGACCTTGCCCGACACGGTGTCATTGCCGTCGCGTCGAACGTCAGGATATTGGCTTTCGATCGACGAAATCACGCGGTTACCAATCTCGGTCGCCGCACCAGGCTGATTTTCGACTTCCGCCGGAAGACGGACGCGTATCGAAACCTGGTTGGGCTCTCCGAATTCCTGCACCACAGGTTCGCCGTAGCCCAATCCTCCGACAAGTTCGCGAAGCTCGGGCACAGGGGCTTCCTGGCGTTGCTCGAAAGTCAGGCGTACTTCCTGCCCACCAGCGAAATCGACACCGTAATTGAGGCCGTTGACATAAACGACTGCCCAACTGGCGATGATCAGCAGCACACTGACTACGAAGAAAGGTACGCGCAGCTTGAGGAACTTGATGTTGGTATCGTCGGGAACGAGCTTGAGAAGTTTCATGGTTCCGCTCCCTTACAGATTGATATCGCTGGGCCGCGCCTTGCGCAGCCAGTCCGCCACCCACATGCGGGTGAGCACGACAGCGGTAAAAACGGATGTGAACAGGCCGACCACCAGCACCACGGCAAAGCCACGCACGGGACCGGAGCCGAACAGGAACAAGAGCACGCCCGCGATAAAGTTGGTGACGTTGGCGTCATAGATCGCGCGGCTGGCTTCCTTGTAGCC
>SBHJ01000290.1 GCA_006226465.1 Alphaproteobacteria bacterium
GGGGGGGAATCAACCGAAATGTCCAGAATAATGGTCGTGGCTACCACATTCCTAACGGCCGTACTGGCAGTAGGCGGCGTACCCGCGCAGGCCAATCCAGCAGCATCGGACCAAAGCTCTAAGGTGCGATGGAGCGTAGGCGACAATGCCAGCTGGGCTAGCTCCACATTCGACGATTCACTCTGGTCTGAGTTTGAAGAGCTCTCCGCCAAGCCCGAGGGTATCTTCTGGATCCGCCAACACCTGTTCCTTGACTACAAACAAGCTGCGTCGCGTGATGTCGTCTTGAGCGTCCACGGCACCGGCGCGTTCGATATCTACTTTGATGGGCATGCAATCGGTTCATCAGGCGTCGTGGGCAGGGACCGTGCAAACGAAATCCCCGGCCCGATGCGATTCGATATGGCTCTGCCGGGCGACTTTCTTACCAAAGGTCATCATGTCGTTGCTATGCGTGCCTCCGCTCAACAGATCTCCGATCCGGCTGATTTCTTCCTGATGGCACGTCTAGAAGGCGCGCGCGATGTCTTCTTCAGCAAGGCCACGAACTTGCTTTTGTTGGGAATGGCCTTTGCATCAGTGGCAATCCTATCTGCCTTTATGGCGTTCACTTCGGTATGGCGCCAACAACCGCGGATCATGGCTGCAACCGCAGCGGCAACAATCGGTATCAGCGCTATCGTGACTACCGAGGCAGGCGTTTCACTTGGTCTCCTGACCTATCCTCAGCTCGCGGTGAGCGAGGCGATCAAGACCGTATCGGCCCTGATGGTTGTAATTGCATTGCCAACGATTGTCGTTTCCCGATTTGGTACCAGGCGCTGGAAGCGATGGGCTGGCGGACTTGTCATACCGCTGTTGGTATCTTTGCCCGGATGGCCAGGGCTTGGCTTTGATCATGATGCGCGCTTGTTCATCTGCTTGTGCTTGTATTGTCTATTGGTCTGCGCAAATGCAGCGACCCAGTCTCGAAACCAAGCGGGCTACTACGCTGGCAGTCTTGGCCTCTGCCTGCTGGGGATCGTGCTTGATCCAGCGGAAATGCACGGATTCCTGGCTGCGCTTGCGGCGCTGCTTGTGCTCGGCTTTGCGCTTGACTTGCGAACACGAGAGTTGGTGGCGCAATCCTCGCTGCTCACCGCGAGCAGGCTTGAAGCCCAATTGCTCAAAAAGAATATTGAACCCCATTTCATGATGAACAGCTTGACAGTGATCTCCGAGTGGATCGAGACCACGCCGCAGGCCGCCTTGCGTTATATCGATGGGCTGGCGGACGAGCTCCGTTCACTCTCGAAAATGTCGAACAAACAACTGATCCCACTGTCAGAAGAACTTGATCTGTGCCGCACACACTTGCGGTTGATGGGTATGCGCAAGAAGAAGAGTTTCTGCCTAGAAACCAAAGGGCTCGATGGGAACGAAGCCTTTCCCCCGGCCGTATTCCACACGTTGCTGGAGAATGCGCTTTCTCATAACCGTTACGAAGGCGAGAAGATCGAATTCAAACTAACCAAAAGCCTTGGGGAGGGTAAAGTTCGGTTCGATTTCGTTGCACCTGTGGGTCTTGAAGTTGGCCATGCCAATTTATCCAGCGGCGCGGGCACGAGGTACATCGAGGCACGCCTCGAGGAGAGCTTTCCTGGGCGGTGGACCTTCTCGTCGGCGCGACTCAATGATAGCTGGTACTCAAGCATCTCGATCATGGAGTGATCGCCATCCTGCTGGACAAGATCCGAATCCTGTCGTTGGAAGACGAACCGGTAATTGCAGACCGGATCAGACGGCTGTGCGCCGAATTTCTCGGGGACCGGATCAAGATCCACAGCAATTGCGATACGGTTAATGAAGCGCTGCGCCAAGCCGCAACTGGTTCGTATGATTTGTTTCTGCTGGATCTAAATCTGCATGGAGAAGATGGTTTCGAGTTACTACGGCGGTCGACCAGCTACTCGGCCCAGGTGATAGTGATCTCCGCCTACAAAGATCGCGCGCTCGAAGCTTTTGACTTCGGAGTCACAGACTTTGTGGCCAAGCCATTTGCAGCCGAGCGGTTGAAGCTGGCACTGGATCGATTCGATGGCAAAGCAAGACGGGACCGTGCCCCAAGTTTCCTGACATTTCGATCACCCGGGCAAACGCAGGTCGTTGACCTGGGCAGCGTCGTGTTCATTGCGGGTGCGGATCAGTATTCCGAGGTACACCTGGCCGACGGCAACCAGAAACTGCACGACAAGTCGCTTGGTCAGTTCGAAAGACTGTTACCCGACAATTATTTGCGCATTCACAAGTCATACATCGTGCGACTTGACCTGATCGATTGCCTGGAAATCAACGAAGGCAGCCGATATTTCGTTGTCCTCAAGACCGGACAGAAACTGCCCGTCGGGCGAACGCGCTACAGCATTTTGCGTGAGAAGTATGTGTAGCGCGCTACTCGAAGTTTCTAGAACCGGAACCGGGCACCAACGCCCACAGTCAAGGCATCATAGTCTACGTCAAGCTTACCGTTTCCGGCCGAACCGGTAATGGCAAGCTTCGTGTCGAACGCCTTTAGATACCGCAGATCTACGAACAGCGAGATCTTTTTCGATACTGCGATATCGATACCGCCAATGCCTTGGACAGCCAAAGACGTCGCCCTGTCATCCACGACATTACCGCCTGACGCGATGTCGCCGCGAACGCGCGCAATGCCAATTCCGGCACCGAGATAGGGCGTGAATGCTGAGGCGTTGTTAAGATCGACATATCCGTTGGTCATGAAGCTGACGGCCGAATAACCCTGTCCGGCGAATGTCGATTCCACCCCGTTCACACTTAGGTTGTTAAGATTGCCGCCACGTGATGCAATTTCGGCCTCCAGTCGAAGGCCTACGCCTTCCGACTGAAGCCTGTAACCGACCGCACCTGCGGCATAGGTACCGTTGTCCATCTCTCCATCGATAACAACTCCGGGGGCTTCGGCCGAATGCTGCTTGATCGCTCGCACGCCTATCTGACCCGACACGTACCAGTCGCCTTCGCTCGCCTGCGCAACCGAACCGACGGGAAAAATCAAAGCTGCGACAATCATTGTGTTCTTGATCATTTGGGGGTCCTCAATATCGTGGTGATTGAATGCTCGGAGCGATAGTGGCGGCGCAAACAGAAAGACACTTTGCTTGCGCGAACTGCTCGGTCCGCTAGTGAACGGATTAAAGGGATATCCCGAAGGCCGGGAGTGCCGATTGATGTGGGCAAGCAGTTCGACCACAGACGAAAGTCAGTGAGGAGACTAACGCGACGCCAATGATCCAGCCGATCGCCTCCACCTCCACCCTCGATACTCGCGCGATCTGGGCCATCGCGCTGCCCGCAATGCTCACCAATGTCGCTACCGCGCTGATTGGGCTCGGCGACATGTGGATCGTCGGGCGGTTGGGCGACGCACCGACACAAGGCGCGGTGGATGTTGGCGCTCGCTTGTTCGCCGTGCTGTTCACGATGATGAACTTCCTCAAGACCGGTACCACCGGACTGGTGGCGCAGGAAGGCACCCGCTCCGGCGAAGCTGCACAA